>JASFIX010000204.1:0-7068 GCA_050122435.1 Desulfobacterales bacterium | reverse complement strand
AGCTAAAAAGGCGTTCTATAGACAGCAATCATCACACTAAATCATATTATTTTTTTTGAAGTATTGCCTGTATCCTTCAACCACTATGGGAATGAAGTAAGGCCAATCAGACAAATCTGATCTAGCCGTGGCAGAGCCTGCGGCCATAATTTCTATTAGTCTGCAAGCTATCTCGTTCTGATCTTTATCCGCTCTCAGAGCTTCAAACGCGGTGTCATGACATTGCCGAGCCCCATCTAATGCTGATTGAATAATCTTGTCTGCATCTCTGGTAGCGCAACCATGTGAAAAAAAAACTAGTTCAGGTTTGAGTTTCTTCAGTTTCTCTATGCTTCGCAGGAATAAAAAGGGATCAGAGCCTGGTACAGGAGACGTGAATAAAACTTCTATTTCAGAGAAATACGCGCCCAGGGCATCGCCGCAAAACACACCTCCGCTCCCGGTGTCTAAAAAGCATAGGTGATTGGGGTCATGACCCGGCGTATGAATGACTTTCAACTCTCTATGCCCTAAAGGAATGCTATCGCCATCCTCGACCTTTACAAATCTTTCTTCAGCAACCGGAATCATCTCACCGTATCGTTCTTTGGCATCATCCCCATAAATATGCATAAAGCCCTGCATCATTCTTTCGAGGATGGAAGAATCTGCGAGGACTTTAACCGCCCGCGAGTATGCCACCACCTTAGTTTGTGGTAATTTTCGCGCTAAAAGGCCTGCCCCACCAGCATGGTCTATGTGAACATGGGTCGGGATAATATATGAAAGCTTTCTTATATCATAACCCAGTTGGTCTACCGCTTGCAGAATATCAGGTATCTGAACAGGACAACCAACCTCCAGCAGAGCGGCATTATCATCCACGATAAGATAAACAGTGCCTAAAGGAAAGCTCTCAAGCCCCTCTCCTTCAGGCTTGATCTCATATATTTTATCCGCAGCCTCTCTAATTATAGCCATAACCTCATCTCACTATTTTTTAATTAAAGACGGTTTTCAACACTTCAATAATACGTTCAGTTTTAAAAGGCAATTCTGCAATATACTCATCCGCATCCTCTAAAATACGATCTAAATCACCCCAAAGTGTATACTTTTTGAACTTATCCTCACGCTGGATGCCGATGGCCTCAGCAACAAGATTTACATAGTTGGTAACACTGAAATCGTAATGCGGTTCCTCATCTGAAAAAACCTGGCTGCAATGATGACAGACAGTTACCAACCGTTCCGCCCCGGTTTGATCAGCTTCCCTCAGACGATCTTCACGTATTTGGGCGCAGCTTTCCGGAAACCAGCAGATGGCACCACTGCCGCAGCAACTGGTGTCTTGGCCATGATGCTTCATTTCCCTGAGCGTCACCCCGGGCAATTGCTGCAAAATATCACGAGGGCCATTGCGGTCTAAACCCGTGTAGGCAGACTTGCATGCTTCGTGAAGGGTAACGGTTCCTGCAGCCGCATCAGAAAGCGGAAGTTTTTTCATGTTGGCGGCCAAATACTGCGGGAAGGACAGGATCTTAAAGGGAAGATCCATGGTAGGGGCAATACTTTTATCAAAGTGACACTGGCAGGTAGGGCACCAGAGAACTGCGGCTTCAGGTTCAAAGCCTGCTATGACGGCCACCAGTTCTTCAGCCCTTTTGGTTCCGACGTCAATATCACCCAGGAACAAATGACTGTCACCGCAGCAATTGTCTATGCCGGGCAAAAAGGCGTAGTCATCACCGATAGCATCCATGATATCCAGCGCATTTAAAATTTTTTCCGGTTGAAAGTAAACGTTGCAGCCAGGAAAGAAAACGAAGCGGGCACTTGGATTACCGCTGGGTGTCGAGATTCTGTCATATTCCGATCCAGATACCTGAAAGCTTGCGATGACCCGATGGTCGCTGTCGGGCTGCCTGAAATCGCTGTAAGCTTTATTCGCCAACCCTTTGGAAATGTACTTACCCTTGATAAATTCGTTTACCATCAATGGATTAAGATCCTCGGGACACATACCCGCCGTACATTTAAAGCACACCATGCAAGCAAACGCCTTGGTATAAGCATATTGGTTGGGAATGCCGCTGTCCATAAAATCAAACACCCCTTCCTGGATATCCTGGGCGGATATCTCGCTGATATCCGTATAGGGCAATATCGGGCATCCTTCAGCACAAAGCCCGCATTGGGTGCAGTTTTCAAGAAAACGGTGTTTCTCCTTGTCGTAGTGATCAAGAATCGTCATTTAGATTGAATTCTTTTTCTCCATTTATAAAAAGAAAATTATTGGTAAAAAAACGCATTTTTAAATAAAGGGTCAAACCATAATCCTAAAAATGCAGTATTGGTAAAATAAAAGGGGCAAATCCATAGGCCCGGATTCACCCCACTGAGTTGTGACTTCCTTTGAATTGCAAAGCAATTTTCAGATAAAGACTAGATCAACCCGTTGAATGTTGTTGACGGCTGCAACCCTTACCCGATAACCGAAAAACTGGAATCTTCATTGATTTCGCGATTGCGGCTGAAAAATCCTACATTTAGATTGCGCCCCATATATTTCATAAAAAACTGGAATGGTTCTGTATCGTGATCGAGCCCTTTCTCGCAGGCATCGATCAGGGCCGCCATCATGGCCCCGGCAACCGGGGCGTTTTTGTACTGATTGCCGCTGGTACCGATGGCCATGTAAAACCCGGGCAGATCGGATTTGTCGTAAATGGGAATCCAGTCGTCACTGCAATCATAGAGATCAACCACACCCTGATACTGGTTTGGGATGGCCAGATCGTTGACCCGCATGGCTTCGCGCATGACCATGCACTTGAACTGGTCGGTGAAGTTGGTGTCGTAATCGTCCGGGTCGTCCACCCATAGCAGCGGGTCGCATTCCGGATCTTCACTGCCGATTAGAATATGGTTGCCCACCTCGGGACGCGAGTAACAGCCGATATCGCCGTCAGAAAGCATGTAGCCATCGCGCTCCCAGTTCATTCCCTCGGGTGCGGGCACATGGGCAACTTCCTGCTTCATCGGCCGGGTTTTGATTTTCATCGACTCTTCGACGCCGGCCATTCGATTGATCAAAAAGGAGTGAGGACCCGCCACATTCACCACAACCGGTGCTTCGAATTCACTGCCGTCGACCAGCTTGATACCGGCCGTACGACCCTGTTTCTGTAAAATTTCAGCCACCTGTGCATTATACAGAAATTCACTCTGCATGGCTTCGGCTGCCACCTGGACATTATGGGCGGAAAGTTTGGGGTCTGAGATATAGCCGGACTCGGGAATCCAGAGGGCGCCGGGAATCTTTTCTGCGGTGGGCTTGCCGAACTCCGGATCGTCAATCCATTTTTGGGGAAAATAGCTGGCAATATTGGCATTGGGCAGGTAACGGCTGATCTCTTCCGGCTCCACTTCCAGATAGCCGATGCCAAATTCGTCCAGGGCCGCTTTCACACGGCTGAGATTCTTATTGACAGGTGTCTTGATAACCAGGGCCCCGGTGTTGCGGTAGGTGACCATGCCGTCAGGATCCCTTACGCCCAGATAGGTGGGCCAATCCAGCCAGTAGTAATAGCCTTCTCTTGCCAGCGCCACGCCCTGGGTTGTGGAGTAATGGAAACGAATGATGGCACATGATCCGCTGGTTGAACCTGCACCGGCATCACCAAGCTTGTCCACGCTCAGGGTCTTGTATCCCATCTTGGCCAGTTCGAAGGCCACACAGCATCCTATAACGCCTGAACCGATAATGATCGCATCGTATTTTTTTGGCATTTAACTCCTCCTTCGCTGTTTCCTAATTTGATATTTCAAATTTATAGGCAGAATTTTTGATTCGCTATGAATACCAAAGCCAGGCAAAATTTTCAAGGGAGAGCGGATCAAAAGATTATCGCTGTCTTCTATATCTGATTAAATGCGGTGCGGTTCATCCCACCAGCCGATGACCGTGCCATATCGCTTGAACCAGATTTCCTCCCGGCCTTCAATTTCCCTGATCCAGTCTGCCAGACCCGAGGCGTGATGGATAATAAGTGGGGTGCTGTGCGGCGGCAGAATATCGTTTTGCAACCCGTAGAGATAGATGTTTTTCTGGATTTCTGCCGCAGTTTCTTCGGTGTCCCAGGCGGTCGGATGGATAAACCCGTGGTTGGCCCCTTCCCTGCTGGAATACCCGAATGTTTCTCCAAATTCTTCTTTTAGCTGCCGGATGAGACGAATCGCCTGCAGATTTGTCTCGACACTCAAGCCTTTGTTCAGATTTCGCAGGATACGGTTATCAAATGACTCAAAACCGATTGAGCTCAGCATCACATAAATTCCCAGTTTCCCCGCCACATCCATCGCTTCTTTTAAATGCTGCAACCCTGATATCAATCCATCTGCCCTCAGAGTGAGATTGATCTGTGAAATTTCAATCTTACGTGATTGCAGCTTTTGCAACAGACTAGAGAGAGTGGGCAGTGGATTTTCATTGATGAGTTCAAAAGGTATCTTTCTGCCGTCTGGTGTTTGCGGCAGACACTCTATTTGAGCGATCACCGCTTCCGCATTCAGCCTTCCGTAAAACCCTTTGTCCACAGCCACATCGCAAAAACTGCAGCCCTTCAGGCCAAGCTTGATCTTCTGCCCCTGCCCTTTGTCTAGCGAGGCGGGATAATCGATGTGTGGTTCGGTCATGCGGGCGGCATGAGGGCAGCCGATGTGCTGTAGAATTTGTCCCGTACTGATTTCGAAAGGCTCAATCCCGGTATTAGTGATCCGGTAGATATTATCCCAGCAAACCTTCCCCAGATAGTTATGATCCCATTCTTTGGGAGAATTTTGTCTGATAATATTTTCCTTATCCAGATATAGCAGACCGGAAACCGGCATTGTTGACCTGTCATTTTTATGGAGGCGGTTTAATAAGGGGACCACCTGTTCCGCCGGCCCATGCAGGGCGTAATCAAAGCATTCCCAATAACCTTTGAAACGGTGGGGATGATTGTGCCATCCACTTTCTCCTGAAAAATCCACATTCGCCTGGGGGCCCGCAAGAATGGTGACGGCCCCTTCCTCCCTGAGCTCTCCGGCCAGCGAGAAAAGATCTTCCCGACCGCTTAGAGCCGAAAAGCCGATAACAGGCCTTTGGGCTGCGAAATAATCCGCCAATCCCGTTTTAAGAGCGGTCTTGTCGTCTTCACGCGTGACGGCGATAACGATACATTCACAGCCGCCATGGTCTGCAATGATGGTGGCCGCCATCTGGGGGCCCAGGAGTCCGTATGTTTCACCTTTGAAATAGCTGGTGATGATGGCCATTTTTTTCAGGGGGGGGTATGTTAGACTCGAAGCTGCCATTGTTTAATCGCTTTATCCAAAAGATAAAGGTCCCCGGATTAACCGAGAACCTTTATTACTTACCCAAAATAAAACCGTAGATTGAAAGCTATCAGCTATAGCTGAGATTCTAAGGCTGCAGCGTCTTTGCTCGCGGAGGATACCCGTTCCGCCGCTTGACGCCGCTTGTTGATAGTCACCTTGTCCGCCTCGATAAAATCCACAGCCTTTACTTCACAGAACCGGACACATTGCGGGTCCCCATCACAGTGGTCGCACTTGAAAACCTGTCTGTCGGTGGGATTAAAATTCATGGCCCCGAAAGGGCATACGCCAACACACGAACGGCAGCCAATGCAGACATCATGATCAACGGTCACCTGTGCCGATTCCTCGTTGCGTGAGATGGCCTTTACCGGGCAAACATTCATACAGGGCGCATCCTGGCATTGTTGACAGGTCATGGGGATATACAAACCTTCAGCCTCCCATTTCACCACCCGAATCCGACTTCTGGCAGGATTGGATATTCCATCATGCGAAACAGCGCATACAAGCTCACATAGCTGGCAGCCTGTGCACTTCTGGTGATCTACGTAAAGTACTTTAGACATTTATCTTCCTCCAAATCTAATTGAGCAAAAAGGCTCAATTAGGAGTTAATTGTTATTTGTTATTGGTTAATAGGGATTGTGTTTTGCTCCTTTAGATCTATCAACGAATAACCAGTAACCAATAACGTATAACTCTCAATTAGTTTTAACTAATTGGAGCTAAAGTAAATGGGACGGCTCATTTTCCAAGCCCAGGCTTTTTAAGGTTTTCGGTTTAGGAACACCGTTTTGGTCGAGTCCCTGGTGCGCGTACAATTCATCGACCATCTTGACAAATTTTTCCTTGTCGATCGTTAAACCGACCACATCGATAGCTCCCCTTCTGCAGGGCTCATCGAAATAGCGATGGCTCAACATATCGCCTTTTTCGAGATCGTTTCGTTTCAACCCCTCTCTCAGGTTGAAAAGTTTCTCAATCATATTGCACCGTCTGGCAACCTCCCAGATCTCCTCCGGCGACATTTCCAGACCGGTGTTATAATAGAGCACCTTTGACCAGTCTTCGAAATTGGGCAGTGTCGGCCCCAGAAAGGTCGTATGATATTTACAGATACCGAGGCAGTCGACCCCCATGAAACAGTTTTCATGCCAGAAGACCTGCCAGGGTTTACCCTCATATTCGGTATGCTCTGAACTCAATGGCCCCTCATAGGGTACCGGGTTGCTGTAAATTTTTCTCAGCACCTCCTGTGGTAGATGGTACAAATCAATTGCCGGCCTGCTCCTCAAATGGTCCGACCCTCGGGATGCCGTTGCGATTCCGAGTGCCAGCCCCGGCGTGGGCCGCTCATCCGAATGCAGATTGCTCATACCTTTGACCTGAACGAGATAATCAAAAGATTTTTTTCCGATTTTTTTGGATGCCGGAATGCCGCCGTCTGCCAGCGTATCTCCCAGGAAGCCTTTCCGGTAACAGATCCGCTCGATCATTTCGAGGACCGCCTCGTCATTCCCCCAGCTCAGGTCCAGTCCATCGGTTTCTTTGTCGGTGATGATGCCCAACTCGTAAAGCTCCATGGCCCAGGAAATGAGACTGCCGGTTTCAAGATTATCCATCCCGAACTGATTGACCAGATGGTTACCCGTCAGAACCGTCGTCGCACGCGGTGTATCGGTTTCCGCCCCGAATGTGCCC
>JASFIX010000203.1:0-7088 GCA_050122435.1 Desulfobacterales bacterium | reverse complement strand
TCAATACAACGTGGAAGAAGAGGTGAATCAAAGCGAAAAGGACTCGCTTTTTGATCAGGATATCTCAAATCAAGATCGGGAACAAAAAGCTGAAGATGAAGAACCGGAGGCAATCGTTGATTTTGATGCCATATTTATTCCGGATTCCCCTCAGGCAGCCGGATTGATTATTCCGCAGCTGGCTTTTTATGATGTCAACGATATTTATCTGCTGGGCACGAATTTATGGCATTCTGATTTGCTGGTTGAAATGGCGGCCAAGTACGTGCAAGGCGCCATAATGCCAGATGGTTTTTTTGCGGGAAGCTCGGCGCCGGGTGTGCAGGAATTTGTCCAAATTTTCGAAGAGACCTATCAGGAAAAGCCGGGATTCATTGAAGCGGTAGTTTACGATTCTGCCATAATGGTCTTCGGCGTGCTGAATAAACCCGATCTTCGATTTAAAAGTGAAATCAAAAATGAGCTCCTAAATATGCCGATTTTTGCGGGCATCACCGGCCCTACCTATTTTGATGAGAATGGCGATGCACAAAAACAGCTGTATCTTCTAAGGATTAAAGGGAAAAGGTTTGTGGAACTGGATCAGGATTAAGGTGTGATAGTGTTTAGTATTTAGTATTTCGTGTTTAGTATTTGACAGATCTGATTCCGTGAAAGCAATATACTAAACACTAAACACTAAACACTAAACACTAACCACTAACCACCAACCACCAAACACTAATCTCTAATCATTCTTAAGTGAACCCTGCCCGGTTGCTTCGAGTGCGCTGCGCCACAGCCTACCTTTCGGATCGATCTGTTTGCGTTTTCCGGCTACCGTTTTCATGGGCACGTGCACAAAGTTGTTATTCCAGTGCCCGATGAGCAGGTTTGTCTTGCCGGCCATCCCGGCGTGGACCGCATTGCGCCCCAGGAAATTGCAAAAAACGCGGTCGTTGGCGTTTGCCGGCAAACTCCTGATCATGTAGCTTGGATCGATATATTTGGTGGAGATGTTGACGTCTTTCGCCCCGAAATAAGAAATAATGGCCTCTTTAAGATATATTCCGATATCTTTGAGCTTAATATTACCGGAGGCATCGCGTTCGGTTTTTTCCTCCTCGAAAAATTTTTGGCCGGCGCCCTCTGCGGCGACAATGACCGCATGCCCTCTAGCGGCCAATCGCTGCCGCAACGCTTCTAACAACCCATTGGACCCATCCAGATCGAAGTCGACTTCGGGGATTAAAACAAAATTGACATCCTGTTGAGCCAAAGCAGCAGTTGCCGCAATAAAGCCCGAGTGTCGGCCCATCAACTTTAAAAGGCCAATGCCGTTAGGGTAACCCTCGGCTTCATTATGGGCGCTCATAATTGCGCGGGTGGCAACATCGACAGCCGTGTCGAAGCCAAACGAGCGGGATACCAGATAAATATCGTTATCAATGGTCTTTGGAACTCCAACCACACTGATTTTCAGATTTCGCTTCAGGATGGCATCTGCAATCAGGGTAGCGGCAATCAAGGTTCCGTCGCCACCGATCATAAATAAAATGCCCACGTTCATGCGTTCCAGACAATCAACAATTTCTTCGACATCCTGTGGGCCCCTGGAAGATCCCAGAACCGACCCACCTCTTTCGTGAATATTGACGACATAGTCCGGGTTCAGGTCGATGACCTGATGACCGAATTTTGGAACAAACCCCTGAAGGCCATAACGAATTCCGTATATTGTTTGAACACCATAACCCCAATGAAGCTCCAGAACAATTGAACGGATGATATCATTTAATCCGGGACAAAGCCCGCCGCACGTGACCAGAGCACAGCGCAATTTGCTGGGGTCAAAAAAAATGTTGCCTCTGGGGCCTGCCAGTTCAAAACAGGATGGTTCCTGGCCGTCTTTGATCTGTTGGACAAGGCTCAGCGCGTTTACATCAATAACCACCTGTTCATTATCTGTTACAAATGTAATGCCGTTGGCGCCTTTAGCCCGGTTTTGAACCGGCGAAGGTATTTTGGCTTTACCCAGGATGGGGATACTAGTCTCAATATGTGCTGAATCCATAATCACCTCAAACAAAATGTGGTAACTGCCGCAATCTCGGCGGCTTCATTCCAATTGCGGACTATTCTACCACAACTGTGACATTTTTTTTAAATTTTTATTGACAAGCAGCTCCGGCCCCATTATATTCCGGAAACTTTTTTTGAGATACTCTAAGTTGGCACGCATATTGCTGCAATTTGACACGTTGTTATTTTAAGTTGAAAACCAGGTTCTCACTCCGGGCTGTAAAGCCTACTGGCCGGAAACGGGACCCGGATTTTTATTTTTCACTATTAAGCGCCGGAAGGGGGTGATTCCAATGATTTGCGCAACTATTAAAAAAGGCATGGAGTGCACCTTTATGACCTCTAAGGGTTGCTCCTATAATGGTGGAATTTGTAACCAGATCGTCGAGCAGTGCAATGGCTGCAAGCGCGGCACTGAACTTTCTTCCGGATGGTACTGCACCGCATGCCCGGAACCTTCCATTAAGTGGAAAAACGGCAATTGCAATCTGGCCACCCATTTGGCCGTTGAATCCAACAAAGCCAAGACAAAAATTAATCCACTGAAAGCATCCAAACGCAGAAGCAGATAGGGCCGATTCATGGCACCGGAGATTCGCGTTGACGGAATGACTGCGGCGTCATTTTGTTAGGCGCCTCTGACTGAGGCCCACTGCAGTTAGATGCTTTATTTCGATAAAAACCCCGTCCTTGATTAAGGCGGGGTTTTTGTTTGCTTAATCAGGCACGATGAATGCGATTCGGTAACACCGCCTTGTGCTACATTGCTTATGTCGAGATTTTATCAAGGCTAGCCAGCTGAATACAGACAGCGACCAGTTCCATGGCAACCCGGATATCGTCTAATGGCGGGAAAGACGGTGCAATGCGGATATTACGATCCAGAGGATCATTTTTATAAGGGTAAGCTGACCCGGCCGGTGTCAGCTTAACGCCGGCGTCAGCAGCCTTCTTAATAACATTTGTTGCGCAGCCTTCCATGGTGTCAATGCTAACAAAATAGCCTCCCTGCGGCTTGCTCCAGCTGGCGATATTTTTTCCTTTGAGTTCATTTTCGAGGATGCTTTGGACCGCATCGAACTTTGGTTTTAAAATCGCAGCATGTTTTTTCATATGGGCTTCGATGCCGTCCATATCTTTAAAGTAAAGGGTATGGCGCAACTGATTCAACTTATCCGGGCCGATGGTCTGAAAGGCCATCTGCTTGGTGATCCATTGCATATTTGTTTGACTTCCGGCAATGATCGCCAGACCGGCGCCGGCAAAAGAAATCTTTGATGTTGATCCGAACATAAAAGGCCGTTCGGGGTTGCCTGCCTGTTTACAGGCTGTCAGAATATTTTTTAGCGCAGGCGGTGTTTCCACCAGATGATGAACGGCGTAGGCGTTATCCCAAAAAATTCTGAAATCAGCCGCCTGGGTCTTCATGTTCGCCAGCCGCTCGACGACCTCGTCAGAATAGACCGCTCCGGTCGGATTGCTGTATTTGGGAACGCACCAGATACCTTTGATATCTGCATACTTGGCGACCAGATCCTCAACTGAGTCCATTTCGGGTCCATTTTCCTGCATTTCGATTGGAATCATCTCGATCCCAAGATATTCGCAAATAAAAAAATGACGGTCGTATCCGGGGCTGGGGCACAGAAACTTAATCTTCGGAAGTTGTCCCCATGGTAGGGTATCGTCGGTTACTCCTTTTACCATGGCCCGTAAAATTGTATCATGCATCATATTGAGGCTTGAATTTCCGCCCAGGATCAATTCATCGGGTTCAACACCCATGTAGTCGGCAAATAAAATTTTTGCCGCGGGAATGCCATCGAGTCCGCCATAATTGCGGCAATCCAGGCCATCCTGGGTCAAATAGGCTTTGCCGATATCACCTTCCAGCATTCCCAGCACCAGGTCCAGCTGCTCGGGGCAGGGCTTTCCTCTGGTCATGTCCAGCGTGATTTGGCGGGACTGAAATTCACTATACCGTTGCAGCAATTCTTCTTTAATTTTACGACGCTCTTGTTCACTCAGTTTTGTGAAGCCTGTCATTGCTAGATCCTTTACCTCCATATGCATCTGTAATTTTTCCTTAAAATCATCGAATCCGGCAGCCGCATTTTATAACACTGGATCAATATTCTATCAACCCCAAAGAATGCGCTCCTTTTACTCATATTGCCTGGATCATACAGGTAGGCCCGTTAGCCCGCATGCCCGTTAACGCGTTGTCCTGTAAAAAATAGTACGTTTTTCATTTTTTAACGAGCTCAACCGGCTCAACCGGCTCAACTGGCTCAACGAACCGACCGAAAAGCACGACCTGTGAATTTTTAATCAGCTTCTAGTAGTTGACTTTCATGAGCGTCAGCCCATGCGCCGGGGCCGTCGCGCTGGCCTGGGATCGATCTCTGGAATCTAAAATACGCTTGAAATCTTGGGGTGTTAATTTTTCAAGCCCCACATCCACCAGCGTTCCGACAATGTTGCGAACCATATACCTTAAAAATCCGTCGGCTTCGATTTGAAAAATGAGCAGCCCGCTGTCTCGCTCGTTAAGTTCGGCTGAATAAACGTGGCGGGTCGTATGCTGTCTGCCGCTGCCGCTGCCCTCAAAGGCTTTGAAATCATGGCAACCGACGATGTGGGCAATGGCGGCCCGCATGGCCTCATGGTTCAGGGCTTTACGAATGAACCAGGAATACTGGCGCCCGATGGCAGCCGGTAAGGCTCGGTTTAGAATCTGATATTGATAAACTTTGCTCTTGGCATCATAACGGGCATGAAAGTCTGCTCTCACCGGCTCGCAAACCTTAATAACGATATCATCCTCCAGCAGATGGTTAAGTCCGTTCATCAGATCCTCGGGTCCCAGCCGGGTGTTACATTTAAAATTGGCTGCCTGGCCCTGAGCATGGACGCCGGCGTCGGTGCGTCCCGACCCGATAAGCGTTACGCTGCGAGTGGTTATTGTTTTCAGCGTTTTTTCAATTTCACCCTGAATGCTGCGGTCTTCTTTCTGACGCTGCCAGCCGTGATATCGGCTGCCATCGTATTCAATAATTAGTTTAAAATTTGTTGTCATGGTTGGTCGGATTTTATTTAACCTTGGTTGAGTTAGATCAACAAGGCCACTGACAATGAGATAAACGATAGTATCGTTGAAAGCGCAATGGCGGCTGATGCCAGTTGAGTATCACTGCTTAACTGGGAAGACAATATATAGAGCGCCGTTGAGGTCGGTAATGCGAAATAGATCATGCCGACCTTAAAGGAAATTCCATTTGCATCAAATAATTTCAAAAACAGGAACCCGATGATGGGAAGAAGGATGAGTTTGAAAAGACAGGCAACCAGGGATAATTTTAAATGGCTTTTCATTCCGCCCAGGGTCAAGGTGCCGCCAATGGAAAACAGGGCCAGGGGTAAGGTGACAAATGCTGCCAGCTTAAAGGTGTTGTCAATGAAGATCGGAAATCCACCAATCAGTTTCGAGTAGACGATACCGGTCAGGCAGGCGATGATCAACGGATTAGAAATCAGCGCTTTGGCTGTAAGCCTAATCCGTTGCAGCAGCGATACTTTTTCCCCTGAGTGCCAGGATAAGGTGCTCACAGCCAGAATATTGATGATCGGAATGATCAGGCCGATCAGGATACTGAACTGCCGGGCACCTTCTTCTCCCAATGCATTTAGAATGACGGCCATTCCGATATAGGTATTGAAACGATAACAGCTTTGTGAAAAAGAACCGGCTTGATAGGCGGGCACGCTGAAAACGGTAATGTAAAGGCTGCTGAGTACAAATATGATGATCACCGCACAGATCACGGCTTTGTAAAGACCCGGATCGCCGACCTGATCCGATGCGGCGGCACCAATTTTCCAGAAAAGCAATGCCGGGAAGAAAATATAGTATATGAGCTTATCCGCTGTTTTTAAAAACGCATCATGGGTCAAGCCGACTCGTTTTAGCAGGTGGCCGAAGAGCAACAGCGAAAATACCGGAAAAAGGTTGTCTAAAACCATTTGTCCTACAATCTGTCACAGGGGAAATTGCCAAGGGCGGCTTCAATATCCTCATCCAGCGAATCGTACAATCGTTTCACCGTGAACCGTTGGCTGCAGACCTTGCAACGCAGGTATACGTAAGGTCAGGCGCGCTCAATAATGAGCGCTTTTCCGCAGCGCGGGCAGCACATGGAATTTTTTGCCACCATCTTTTCCCTTTACTCGACAATTCTATGATCGCATATTCTTGAATTCTCGATATTGTTTTTGCGAGACATCCCGGCAACGTAGCGAAAAGAAATCAGGATGTCAATTGATGCCGGTCAATGTCGGCCGGCGGACCGGCGGTTTGACATCTTTGTGGACAGTTGCCGGATTTTTATATAATATGATCGCCATTAAATTCAACCATTGTGAGGATGACATGTGTAAGGGCTTCAAATTTTCCGGAGTTGCCGCAGGATTGAAAAAGAATGGCCAAAAGGATCTGGGACTCATTTATTCCGAAACACCGGCTAAAGTCGCCGGGGTATTCACCCGCAATCAAATAAAAGCCGCCCCGGTCCTGTTGGATATGCAACGGATCACTTCTGGTATCTGTCAGGCAGTGATTGTCAACAGCGGCAATGCCAATTGTTGTACGGGTAAAAAAGGGATGCAAAATGCTATTTCAATGGCCCGCTGGACGGCCGCAGAGCTGGTTATTCCAGAAGAACAGGTGCTGGTGGCTTCTACCGGCGTAATCGGAGAACCGCTCGAGGTTGAGAAGGTTCGAACAGCACTTCCGGAACTTGTCGATTCCCTGGAGGCGGATGGTGTATCGATGCTTGCCGAGGCCATGATGACCACCGATACCGTACCCAAAGTGGTTACCCAAAAGGGAAGTTTAGGTGAAGCGTCTTTTACGGTGACCGGGGTTGCCAAGGGCTCCGGGATGATACGCCCGGACATGGCCACAATGCTGTGTTTCATCATGACCGATATTGCGGCTGAACCGGCGCTGCTCAAAGAGATGCTTTTGG
>JASFIX010000202.1:0-7165 GCA_050122435.1 Desulfobacterales bacterium | reverse complement strand
CCGCACACCAGGCTGATCCCGCTGATCGCGGCGCCGATGGCAAAGTGGTCCCAATTTTTGCGTGCGATATCCGTACTACCGAGGGCACCGGTAAAAATCGGCACCTTCATCTTGACTTTATCGTTCACCCCGTATTCGGTTTCGGTATCGACGTTGGGAAAGGTGGCTTTATCCGGGTCGGATTCAATTCCCTTGGCACCCAGCGCATATCCCATAATGTTCAAATGCGAATAATCCACCGGGTAATCCTTATCGGCACCGGCGGTGACACTGCCGAAAGGTTCCGGATAAAGAAGTTCCCGCCCCCGGAAAGTGGCTTTGAAAATATCGCAATTTCCCTTGCACCCATCCAGACACCGGCTGCAGATCCCGGATTGGGGTGCAATATCGCGAGATCTGTTTCTGGTCTGAAGGGCATCGTTTGCATTTGGTCGATTCAGATTCATCATTTCTCTCCTTGCTTCCCTTGGTGAAAGTTAAAAAAGCCGCTCCCCCTGATTGAATATTCCCGTTACGACTCGGTTAATACAATTTAGGTGTTTCCATGGACAAGAATCACTTGCCCTTTCCGGAGCGTAGCCGGTAATTGGCCGATGGTTAGAGGCTTGTCTATATACCAATCCTACAATTTTGTAAAACGGATATTCATAACTCGGGAACGAAAAAAATGAGGTGAAAAAGGGCAAGCAAAGATAGCAATGGTGGATTTGATTTGCCGATCTCAAATTAGTGATCTTTAGATAAGTAAGGGGTCGGGGTGTTTTTCCTGCCTGCGCAGAAATGACGAGCTTTGCGCAAGAGACACCTCGACCCCTCAAAAAAAAGAGATCTAAAAAATTTCCATGACAATTACCATTCAAAGATCATTGATATCACGTTGCTGATACCTGATGCATGTGAACATCTCTTTGCGGGAAAGGTATGGATACCCCTTCCGCATCAAAGCGCTCTTTAACCGCGCGGGTTATATCCCAGTACACATCCCAATAATCGTCAGTTTTTACCCAGGGCCGCACAACAAAATTGACAGATGAATCGCCTAATTCGTGGACCTTAACAACCGGTTCGGGGTCCTTCAAGACGGCTTCATGCTTTAGCAAAATATCTTCAAGAATGCCTTGGGCCTTGGCGATGTTGTCGCTATAACCGATTCCAAAAACCATATCCACTCGACGTATATCCGAACCGGTAATATTGATAATTTTGTCTCCCCAGATCATATTGTTGGGCAAGACCACTATCTGATTGTCAATTGTTTTTAGCGTTGTTGAAACAATCGTCATGGCATCTACCGTTCCCGAAGTGTCAGCGATATCGACCAAATCGCCGACGTCGAAAGGACGGTAGATCAGAATCATAATGCCGGCTGCAAAATTGCTCAAAGTTCCTTGCAGTGCAAAACCGACAATAAAACCGGCGGCCCCGATAGCGGCCAGTAAGGGGCCGATGTTAATTCCCAGCATGGATAATGCCACAACAAAACCCACGATGAAAATGATCTTACGGGTGACCTTTACGATAAAGTCCTTTAAAAGCTCGGAGGCACCCTCAATTCTAACGACGGCCTTTTTAAGGGCCTTGCCGATCAAAGCAGCCAGAATCCAAAAAACCAGAACGATAAAGAAAAAAAGCAGAATTCTTTTAAGCCACAGAAGACCGCCCTCGGCTGACGCTAACCAACCGGTAATCAATGCCCAGTTCGCTCTCAAAGCGCCCACCTTTAAATCAATCCCGGATATGGCTGCGATATATGCTTCGTAATCATCGACTTTGCCGCCTTTGCTTTTGAATTCATCAATAACTGCCTGGAGGCGGTTGGCCAGGACGGCCTGCCGTTGTTCATGTTGGCTCAGAGATTCAAGCAACTTGGCTTTTTCATCATCCCCTTTCTTTAGTTCCGCCGCCTTTAGTGCCGTAATTTGAACATCAGCTAATTTTTGGTTGTGCTTTTTTAGTACCTCCAGCCAGCCATCGGCTTCAATGGCCAAATCATCTTTGGTCAAAGGCTTGAGGCGAAACTCCAGTTCATCAATTGAAATGTCGGGGTTGTCTGTCGTTATCGGCTTGGGCGGCGCTTTTTTTTCCTTATCAGCAGCGATACCTATAATTGGAACCAGCATAACTACAAAAATGATCATGAAAATTCCAACGATTTTCCAATTGCCATCAGATTTTAGCGACACCATTTTCCGACCTCCTATTATTTGTTCAGCTTGATCTGTTCGCACTGACTCAAAGACTGCTTTCGTATTTCTACAAACGGTAATCATAAAATAACAATGGTCAAAAAACTTCAACTTGGTTTACCAAGGCGCTGCAACCGATGTTCCAAAATGTTTCATGCAGCGCGACCAGATGAATAAAACGCCCCGATTCTTACACTAATTTAGAACTCTATTATGCTGGGGATCATAAAAAGCCCGATTGGTTTTCCGTTTGGAAGGGCAAATCTGCCTAAAGGTTCAAGACAGGATTAAAAGGTTTCGGGTAGGCACTAGGTGTCATCACCTTTGCCGAAACGCTTCATAAGCGTTTTCGAAACGATCAAGATTTTTCTTGGTGTAGCCCACGTAATCGAAATCCAGGGTCGAGTGGATCTCAGAGACAATGCTCCATAGGGTTTCACGCAATAATGATACACACTTCATTGCAGCAAGGCGGCGGCGCAGTCCGTCTGTCACCGGTTGCTCATAGTAGGCCTCCAGCATCCAATCTTCCTGTGCCGGTGATAACTCATTGTTTGAGGACAGATTGGCCAGATCAAATAGCGCTGCATTGTAGCCCGCATAATCCCAGTCGAGGAGCCAGAAGCGCTTGCCGTCGTCAATGAAATTGGCGGCCAGCAGGTCATTATGACCGAATATCAATTTTATTTCACCGACTGTTTTTTCGAGTTCGGCGTTAATGTCAAGAAAGCGAGGCAGAGCATCGATCATCCGGCTGTTGCCCGCCCTGGCAGTGTGGACATAGTTGCGGCAGACATGGAACGGCCAGAAAACCAGAGCTGGACCTTGAAAGTGTTTAGGGATCTCCGTGTGACAGGTTTTAATCAGGGGCAGGATGCGTTCCAGATTCTGTTGGTCTTTTACTTCTGCTTCAGTCAGCGTTTTTCCCTCGATAAACCGCATGACGAAAACGCCGTCGGCCTCATAAACGATCTCGGGCGAGATGCCGGCGGCATGCGCCGCACGCGCGGCTGCAATCTCGTTGAAACGCATCACACCGTGAATCGGGATATCGTCGCCGATCCGAACGACGAAACGTTCATCGCGGTCGCTGACGATGAAGTTGGTATTGGTGATACCGCCGCCCAGAGGCTCCGGTTCCACCGCTGAGGACCAAAATTCCAAATTTGCGGCCTTGTCGCGGGCATTTTCATTCATATTCTATCCCTTATTTTAATATCGCCAGGGTATTCTTAGGTTCAATGCCGTACTACGGTCAGGCAGCCCGAAATAATGCAAAAAAAATAAAACAAAAAAGCTAATATCAGAGGAACCCGGTGCAGTCAAGTTGCCGTCGCCCGCGCTTTGGAAAAATGGCGAACATTTTTCCATTGACACACTTACCGGTTCCACTATAAAACCCAACCATAAAAAGTGACCTCTTAAAAAAGCGACCTCTTACCACCTGTTTGTCTGAGATCAAGACATATCACTCATTCTATTTGCCGCTGATTGACATAAAGGAGCGACGGGGCTGGTGACAATACTTGAAGTAAAGGGATTGAGCAAGTACTTCGGCGGTCTAGCTGCGCTAAATGACATCAATCTCACCATCCAGGAAGGCGAAATAAGAGGAATAATTGGCCCCAATGGTGCGGGCAAGACTACCCTCTTCAATGTCGTCAGCGGGGTGTACCGACCCACCTCGGGACAGATATTCTATATGGATGGCAAGCGTATCGATGGCCTGGCGACGAGCAAGATAGCAGAGATGGGACTGGTCCGGACTTTCCAACGCACAGCCCTCTATCAAGATTTTACCGTCCTCAAAAATGTCACTGTAGCCCGCCATCTTCATGCCAGGGAAAATATCTTCGGCGTGTTTGCCGGCACCGTTAAAAAAATGGAAGCGGAACATGTTGACAAGGCTTCGGAAATAGTGGATTTCATGGGATTGGGCCCTCTTAAAAATGAGCTGGCGGCAAATCTTCCCCATGGTCACCAGAGATCTCTAGGGGTTGCCATTGCACTGGCCAGTGAGCCCAGGGTATTGCTGCTGGATGAGCCCCTGACCGGCATGACCCCGACTGAAAAAGCACATATGATCGATCTGATCAGAAAAGTGCACCAGCAGGGGATTACTATCCTGATCGTGGAGCACGATATGAAATCTGTTATGGAACTGTGTGACTATATCAGCGTACTTGATTTCGGAAAACTGCTCGTCGAAGGAATCCCCGCTGAAATACAGAACGATGAAACAGTAATTAATGCGTATCTGGGCACTGAAAATATGATATCGGCGTGAGGTAAAAAAGTTGCTTCTTGAGGTTAAAGACATCACGGTGCACTACTTCAAGGTATCTGCCATCAGAAACATTTCAATAGCCGTAGATGATGGTGAAATCGTTGCCCTTATTGGGTCGAACGGAGCCGGCAAAACGACCACCCTGCGCGCCATCAGCGGTTTGAAACACCCCACTACGGGAGAAATCAACTTCAAAGGACAAAGAATAGACAAGCTGCCTCCGCATAAGATAAATGCCCTGGGGATTGCCATGGTTCCCGAAGGAAGACGGGTCTTTCCTCAAATGACGGTGCTGGAAAACCTCTTAATGGGTGCCTTTCTGCGTAAGGAAAAGGACGCTATACAAAAAGACCTGGATGAATTGGTCTTCAGGCATTTCCCGCGCCTCAAAGAAAGAACAACGCAGGCAGCCGGCACCTTAAGCGGCGGTGAGCAACAGATGCTGGCTATGGGACGCGCGCTCATGTCTGCGCCCGAACTGCTCCTCCTGGATGAGCCTTCGCTGGGGCTATCCCCGATCATGTGTGGAGAAATTGGAAAAATCATTATGAATATCCATACCGAAGGCAGGACCGTCATCCTGGTTGAGCAAAACGCCCGTCTGGCACTGGGATTGGCTCAGCATGCCTATGTTATCGAAACCGGTGATATCGCTCTATCCGGCCCCGCTAAGGAGCTGCGTGAGAACGATGACGTGAAAAAAGCCTATCTGGGCGGCTGAGACCCTTTCCGTACAGGGAGTAAAAAAACCCGACTGGCTCTGAACCAGCCGGGTTTTTTTGATTACCACAATTAATGCCTGCCGACAGGATTTCGTTCCTTCACCATTAGCCTGCTTCCGCTGCCGGCACACCACGCAACTTTTGCCACTGAGCGACAACCTTCGAGATCAAGCTCTCGATACCTCCGGGTATAAACAGCAGCACAAATATGATGGCAAGACCAAAAAACGCCGGTCTTATCTGTATTAGCGGGCGTGAGAGTTCGAAAGCAGTATACATCACAGATACCCCAATAATCGGCCCCCAGAAGGTATTGGTACCACCAACGACCACCCAGATGAGGAGGTATAGCATGGTGTGGATGTCGAACAACTTCGGATCAACGGCGCCCAACCGGTGAACCAGAAGCCCCCCTGCTATACCGGCAAAGAAACTGCCGATGGCACAGGCCAACAGTCTGTGTCGGGGAATATTTATTCCGTTCGACGCCGCCAGGCCAGGATCCATGGAGATCGCTTTAAACGCGTCCCCGATCCGCGACTTTTCTATGCGATAAAGCAAATATAATATAACGAGCATGATCACCAGGCTGAAGAAATAGTAGGGAATCGAATCACTAAAATCGATTCCTCCGATTACCGGCGGGTAGGGGATGCTGATGATGCCCGTGGAACCGCCAAAGGGGTAGCGAAACTTGAGCCAGGTCAACCTGATGAGCTCCGCCAGTCCAAAAGTGGCGATATAAAAGCTCCATCCCGTGGTTCTTAGCAGAATCAAAGTAATCAGGACACCAAACAGGCAGGCCATTACCCCTCCTATGGGAATGGCTAAAAAGACCGGGAAACCGAAATTCTTTGCCAACATGCCGCTGGTGTAAGCACCAACACCATACAGCACAACATGATACAGCTGCCAGTCATGCACCGTAACGATGAGGCGGTAACTCTGGGCAAGGATGATCCAGATAAAGAAAATCATGGCAACTTCAACCAGATATGGCCTGGCAAAAAAGGGGAACATACACAGCCCTATAATTACAGCTACCAACGCCCCAATCTTGAATATATCGGTGTTAGTTTGTGACACGACCCAATAATCCCTGTGGTCTGATGGGTAATATAAGCGCCATAACGGCAACCGAAACCATTAAGGCTGCGACACCGTCGACCAGCGTCGTAACAAAGGTGATGACAAAGCCCATGATAATGGAGGCCAGAACAACCCCCCCTATGCTCCCCATTCCACCTACGATCACCACGATGAGGGCCGGCAGGATCAGGTGACCTGCAAGCGCAGGGGTTACCGCATATATCGTCGACATCAGCCCTCCGGCTATTCCGGCCAAGGCACCGGCAATGGCCAGGGCCAGCGCCGTCATCATATTGATATTTATTCCCTGTAGCGAGGCGGTTTCAGGATCCTGAGCCACAGCTCGCAGTGCGCGTCCCAATCTGAACCGTCGCATAAAGATCATGAGCCCGCCTATGCAAACAACGGCAAAGGGTATGACAAGAACCCTTTGGAAGGCCACCGAAGCACCCATTATCTTAAAGGGACGCATGTAGGGGCTGGGGATAGTCCGCATATGCCCCCATCCCCAGACTTCGCCGCAAAAGACTTCGATAACAAACATCAGTCCGGCAGTTGCGATAAATCCGGCGACCACATCGCCCCGTAAGGGTCGAAATATCGCTCGCTCGATGGCCAGACCAACGATCGCACCTACCACCAGTGCCGCGGCCACTGCTCCCCAAAATGGCCAACCCCCCAAGGCATAGAGGGCATATACGGTATAGGCGCCTATCATAAAGACGTGGGCATGCGCCAAATTTGCCATTTGCATGACCCCAAAGGCCAGAGTCAAACCCACCGCTATCAAAGCATACATACTACTGGCTGCGACCGCGTTAGCTATGGTTTGGATTAAAAGCTGGCTAGTCATACGTTACCTCATCACCTGATTGTAATTC
>JASFIX010000201.1:0-7185 GCA_050122435.1 Desulfobacterales bacterium | reverse complement strand
GCTGATAATTAAATGACACTAAAAAAACATTTCTGAATACTAATGTTTGCCAGATAAATTAAGATTCCGCTGAAAGCGGATTGAGTTTTCTCACTTCCATCCGGGAAGTGAGAAAGATAAAAAAATAATCCTGAATAATCCTGTTAATCCTGTCTAATGAAAAGAGAAAAAAAGCAGATTAAGTCTGTGACTAATGAAAGAAAAATGGGTGTGGGGTTATGGCTAGTTATATAAAGGTAATAAACGCAGGTGTAGGCTAAGGCGGAGTTATTGAAAGCGGTCGTAGGTGGTTTGATATTGCATTTGCTCGATATAGGCGTATCGTCTCAGGGCGTCTAAAATCCAGCGGGCTTTCCATTTCAGCCAATCGTCATCTTCGGTGGGATTGATTTTTAGCGGTTGCGGGATGACAGCCACCAAACGGACCATTTCCTCCAGATTTAGCTGATCAGCTGTTTTGTGAAAATAATATTGTGAGGCCGCTTCCACCCCAAATACCCCCGGTCCCCATTCGATAACATTGAGGTAAATGGTGAAGATCCGATCCTTGCTCAAGTTGCGTTCCAGGCTTATGGCGATCAATAATTCTTTGATTTTTCGAATGACGCTTTTATCAGTGGACAGGTAAAGATTCTTGGCCAGCTGCTGGGTAATGGTGCTGGCACCACGCACATATTCCCCTTTTTTCCAATTTTTTTTAAGTGCTTCTTTTAATTCAGCAAAATCCACACCTTTATGCTGGTAAAAGCTGGCGTCTTCCGTAATCCGCACTGTTTCACGAAATAGCTTCGGTATGGCTTCAAAATCGATCCATTGTTGTCGGATTCTGAATTTCTGATCGGATTTCTTGGCCTCGCGGTAGCGCTGTACCATTAATGCTGTGCTTCTGGGATTTTTAATTTTTAATCCACTGACATCCGGCAGGCTCAGATAAAAATAAAACCCTCCAACGACCAGGATCAAAAGGATAACGATAGCGATTATTTTAATTGTTGCTTTCATGTTCAGGTATAAAATAACCGGATTTTTAGCTGAAAGAAAGATTTTTTTAAAGAAAAGGCGACACTCGCACTGCGAGCGCCGCCTTTTTATGATATTTTTAATGAAACCTTTGGATCAGTTAACTTCCTCATACTCAGCGTCAACCACTTCTTCATCCGCATTAGACGCGCTATCGGTAGCGAAATTATGCGCACCGCCTGCGGAAGCGTCATCAGGTTGCCCCTGCGGCGAAGCCTGCTGATATGCTGAGGCCGCCAGCCTATGGGCTAACTGGGTCAATGATTCCGTCAGGCGTTTGATTTCGGAGATGTTTTCGCCTTCGATTTCACGTCTGAGGCCGGCAACAATCTGTTCGACTTCAGCCCTGATCCCGTTGTCAACTTTTTCACCCAATTCATCAAGCGTTTTTTCGGTGGAATATATCAGGGCATCGGCTGAATTGCGGGCGTCTGCCAGCGCTTTTTTATTCTTATCTTCTTCTGCGTGAAGCTCTGCGTCTTTCACCAGTCGATCAATTTCGTCCTGAGATAAACCCGAAGAGTGGGTGATACGTATCGATTGCTGTTTGCCGGTAGCAGTATCTTTGGCAGATACTTCCACAATCCCATTGGCATCGATATCAAAGGTTACTTCAATTTGAGGGGTCCCGCGGGGTGCCGGGGGAATACCCGTCAACTCAAAACGCCCCAATGATTTGTTGCCCGAAGCCATTTCACGCTCACCTTGCAGCACGTGAATTGAGACCGCCGGCTGGTTGTCTTCGGCCGTTGAGAAGATCTCGCTCTTTTTGGCCGGGATGGTGGTGTTTTTATCAATCAGCCGGGTCATCACACCGCCCAGGGTCTCAATACCCAGGGAAAGCGGGGTAACGTCAAGCAGCAATACATCCTCAACATCGCCTTTGAGAACGCCCCCCTGGATGGCCGCCCCCATGGCAACCACTTCATCGGGATTGACCCCCTTGTTGGGTTCCTTGCCAAAAATGCGTTTTACCCGCTCCTGAACAGCCGGCATGCGGGTCATACCGCCCACCAGAACAACTTCTTTTATATCTGCCGCAGAAAGACCGGCATCTTTTAAAGCCACCCGGCACGGCTTTTCAAGGTTATCCAGCAAATCGCTGACAAGGCCTTCAAGCTTGGCCCGGGTAATCTTTATATTCAGATGCTTGGGACCGCTGGCGTCTGCGGTGATAAATGGCAGATTGACGTCGGTCTGAACCGAGGTTGACAATTCAATCTTGGCCTTTTCAGCAGCTTCTTTTAAGCGCTGCAAGGCCATTTTATCGGTTCTTAGATCAATTCCCTGATCCTTTTTAAATTCATCGGCCAGGTAATCGATGAGTTTAAGGTCAAAATCTTCACCTCCTAAATGGGTGTCCCCATTCGTGGCTTTCACTTCAAAAACACCGTCGCCGATTTCAAGGATTGATACGTCGAAGGTACCACCGCCCAGGTCAAACACCACAATTTTTTCATCGTTTTTCTTGTCCAGTCCATAGGCCAAAGCGGCTGCAGTGGGCTCATTGACAATGCGTAGTACATTCAACCCGGCAATTTTGCCGGCATCTTTGGTGGCCTGCCGCTGACTGTCGCTAAAATAGGCCGGAACCGTAATTACCGCATCCGCAATCGGTTCCCCCAGATATTCCTCGGCCGTCTTTTTGATATTGGCCAGAATAAAAGACGAAATTTCCGCAGGACTGTGCAGTTTTTCCCGCAAGCGTATCGCGACATCGCCGTTGGCTGCCTTTTCAATTTTATAAGGCAAAACCGTGACATCATTTTGCACCTCGGTCGAATCATATTTACGGCCAATCAGACGTTTAATTCCAAAAACGGTGTTTTCGGGATTGGTGACCGCCTGTCTTTTGGCAATTTGCCCAACCAGGCGCTCCTGGTTATCTGAAATGGCCACCATCGAGGGGGTTGTGCGACCGCCTTCCGGGTTGGCGATAATTTTTGCATCGCCGCCTTCCATAATTGCAACGCAAGAGTTGGTCGTTCCAAGGTCAATTCCAATAATTTTACTCATGACAAATTCCTCCTTAAGTGAATTCATTTTATTTAGATTAAGGTTATAATTCTGTTTACGCGTCGCCTGCCTTATTGAGGCATCTTATTGCTGAACGCTAAATTTCAAAATGTTCAATCATTTGTCCCTTTACAACAAAGGTCTCGATATGGGCCCGGGCGTCTATCAAGGCTTCAATGGCACCCTTGAATTTTGCAGTTGCCGGGTCTTCTTCTCCAAGATCCGCTTTAAATTCTTCAAGCAGCATTAACCCCTGGCTTAAAAAATAGTCGATTTCATTTAAGATATTTTTGCGTTTTTCATGTTTTTCCCGCTCCCGCGAAATGATCGGAATCAATCGCTGGATGGATAATTCCACCAGCGCATCCCTGGAGGTGTTAAATCGTCCGGCTGTTTTTTCAAGGGAAATCAGGGTTTTGCGGCTGATCACAAATGTTTTTTGAACCCGTTCCAGCGCGTTGAACGCGTCAGGATCGATTTCCTGAGCGATCGTACGCAGGGCCTGGGCATCTTCAATTAAATGGTCAAAAATCGATTTTTGTTTGATGCCCAGATGAACCGCCAAAATGCTAAGAGCCTCTATGGCTTTGGCAGACAATTTGAATGTCGCCCTTACCGATTGCCGGCCTCTTAATTCAAAAGAAGAGGGCTGCGGCAATGTGATATCATTCATAACTATCAGGTTTTCTTTAATTTCCATTTATCACCACCTCCCACATTCGTGCGGCGTTTCAATCCGCAACTTTTCATTACTTAATAATAAAACATATTTTTAGTAATGCAATAAAAAAAATAAAAAAATAATTGACAATAACAAAATCGTATTTAGTTTATTGATCAGAAAAATAAATGTTAATATTTAGAGTCCAAAATTAATTCAATTTAAGGAGGGTTTAAAAATGATGAACTTAGTTAGATGGAATCCCTGGAGAGAGATGAACACACTGCAGCATCGATTGAATCACCTGCTTGCTGATTCTTTTTTCCAGCCCAGCCGATCAGAAGATGACTTGAGCCTGGGCACCTGGCATCCGGTGGTGGATATGTATGATGAGGATGACAGAATTATCATTAAAGCCGAACTTCCCGGGTTGGAAAAAAAGGACATTTCGGTGGATGTGAAAGATCGGGTTCTAACACTCAGCGGCGAGCGCAACTATGACAATGAGGTCAAAGAGGAAAATTACTATCGTCGCGAAAGAGCCTACGGAAAATTTCAGCGCGCCTTCAGTCTGCCGGCTGATGTGGATTCGGACAAGATCAAAGCTGATTTTAAAGACGGCTTGCTGAAAATTGAAGTACCCAAACCCGAGAAGCAAAAGCCCAAAGAAATCACGGTTCACTAAACGCACTGTATTTTACAGTAAACCGCAAACCTTCAAACCTTAACAACTAAAAATAGGGCGACGGTATCGTCGTCCTATTTTTTTATTTAAACATGCTATGCAATGCTTCCAAATTGTTTTATATTAGAAGTGGTTTCAAAAGCAATTAAAACAGGTGAGGATTATACGCATGTACAAGCCCAGAGGCAAAATTCGCCGATTTTTCAGTTTTTTTTGGAACAGTATTTCCGTCTTGCGCAGAATTGTCGGTAACCTGTTGTTCCTTTTGCTCATCATTTTTTTCATTGTGATTGTATTTTTCGACAGTCGGGAAGAGGTACCTGAAGGCGCAGCGCTAATCCTATCGCCGGAAGGCAATATCGTTGAACAACAAACCGAAATCATGCTTGGCCGGGAAGAGACACTTCTAAAAGATGTTATCGATGTTATCGATTTTGCCAAAGAAGATAAACGTATCGAAGTGCTGGTCCTTGATCTCAGGAAAATGGAAAAAGTCGGTATAAGCAAACTTCAGTCTATCGGCTCGGCCCTTGAGCGCTTCAGCAACAGCGGCAAGCAAATTTATGCATTTGGCGAATATTTTAACCAGCAGCAATACTATCTGGCGGCCCATGCCGACAGGCTGTATTTGAATCCTATGGGAGCGATCTTGCTGCATGGTTTCGGCCTTTACCGTAAATATTATAAAACGGCCTTGGAGAAATTACAGATTCAGTTTCATGTCTTTAAAGTCGGCACCTATAAATCAGCCCTTGAACCTGTTATGCGGGACAGCATGTCTGATTACGCCAAAGAGGCCAATCTCGCCTGGCTCAACGTTTTATGGGATTTCTACAAAGTCTATGTGGCTTCAAGGCGGGGATTTCGTCCGCAAGACCTGGATGATTATATCAACAACGTTCCGGAGCATCTGGCAGCGGCTGAAGGAAATGCCGCCTTGATGGCTTTAAATCTGGGCCTGGTGGATGAACTAAAAACTCGCGATGAGGTCCGCCAGGAAATGATCGATCGCCTTGGCCCGGATAAAGACGGCTTGACCTTTAAACAGATTGCCCTCGATCAGTATTTAGATCACATTCGCCCGGATTTGATGAAAAGCCATCCCACCAAAGAAAAGGTCGGCATCATTGTTGCCAGCGGTATTATTATGGATGGGGAGCAACCCTCCGGTAGAATCGGCGGTGACACCATGGCGGATCTGCTGGTGCGGGCGCGGGAAGATGAAAACGTAAAGGCGGTGGTGGTTCGGATCGACAGCGGCGGAGGCAGTGCAACCGCCGCTGAGATCATTAGCCGAGAGATCGAACTGACCCGACTGGCAGGCAAACCGGTTTTCGTATCCATGGGATCCATTGCCGCATCCGGCGGTTATTGGATTGCTGCACCTGCAGATCAAATCTGGGCAACACCGACAACGATTACCGGATCGATCGGGATTTTCGGAGCTTTTCCGACTTTTGAAAAGAGTCTAAAATCCCTGGGTATTACCAGTGATGGTGTCGGTACCACCAAACTTTCAGATGCCTTTGATCCCAGCCGGCCGCTCAATGATTTGGTGGCCCAATCACTGAATCAGGTAATTGAACAGGGCTACCGTCGTTTTGTTCAGCGGGTCGCTGAAGGCCGCAATATGCAGCCGGAGGCGGTTGAAAAAATCGCCCAGGGCCGGGTCTGGGCCGGAATTACGGCTAAAGATCTGGGACTGGTCGATAATATCGGCAACCTGCAGGATGTGATTGATGCAATCGCTGAAACGGCCGATTTAACCGATTATGAAATCACTTACATCACGCAGCCCTTAACCACCCGGGAGATGTTGATTAAACGACTCAATCGATTACTTGTCAGCATCTATGCCGTGCTGAGCCCGACCGATCATCCGGCAAAAAGATTATATGATGCTGTTATCGATACTGAAATCGACCATGTTTTGCGCGCCAATGATCCGGTCGGATCCTATGCCTACTGCCTGAGCTGCAATATCCAGTAAGATCAGACTCAGTCGGTTGAGTTTATCCTGCCGGAAACTTTTATGAAAAAAAGAAAAGGCGATTCAGGATTGTCCCGAACCGCCTTTGGTTATCAAGTTTTAAATTGCCGATATGGCAAAGTAATTTGGTTAAGTTAAATCGTTCAGCAGCGCATCTTTAATTATTTTGCCGGCTATTTTTTCTTCATCCATATTGTAGGATCCGTTTTCTATCTGTTCCTTGAGCTCGGCGACTTTATCTTCCCGGATATCCGGTATCGATTCCAATTGATTTTGCGCTTCATGGACTTTTTTAGCCGTATCTGAAAGCACAACCGTATCTGCCTTGGTTTGCTGCTTTTCCGGCTGCTCAGATGTGGCGTCAACTTTATCTTTATCCTGAACCTGATTCACATAGGCATCAATATTAACAGAGTCTTTTGGAGTAATTTCCATTTTTAATCAAGCTCCTCTAAATATTCCTGTTTCGCAGTCGTTTTTTACAATAATTCTAATCTACTGGCGACTACGTGTCAAATTAATTACGATTTAATTATATTATCGGTAAAAACGTTACATACTTTAGTCTTTTTTTGCGAATTTCATCATTTGCTTGCATTTCGGGAAAAAGCTCAACATATTAATAAAACTATAAATAATGATCAAAGCATCGATCTGCTCTGCAAAAGGCGAAAATTCAGCCAAATGCCATTCCTGAACATGACCCAATAATATGCCATTATCGTGCCAAATAGACCGCCGGCTTTAAATTCTACCATCGATATGCCCGGTTCTTTACAGACGCTGTAGTAGCCATATATTATTGATAATTAT
>JASFIX010000200.1:0-7246 GCA_050122435.1 Desulfobacterales bacterium | reverse complement strand
AGCCAGGCGTGGGGTTATTGGCTTTGGGTTCAAATTCTTTTCCGAGCTCATGGAGGTTTATTTTTTGATCTCCGTATTTCAACGCCACTCGGTCGTTACCAAACACCTCTTTTTTCATGCCCAAGATGGACACATAAAAAGATGTTGTCGTTTCCATATCCTTGACAGTTAATACCAGGTGATCAAGCTTGCTTATTTCCATGGGATTTAATTCTCCATTGCCGAAAGCCCTCTACAGAGCTCCGATTGCGATGAGCGCTCGCCTTACTTCTTCAACGCCCTCAGGCGGCAGCGCTGCCTGCGGCGGCAAGGGCTCGCCGACGGGATAACCCTGGAGCTGGAGGCCTCCTTTGATACACGCGGCAAGATTGTACTTGGCGAAGGCCTGGTTCAGATTCCACAACCGGCGCTGACGCTCCATCGCCGTAGTCCAGTCGCCACTGCGGCAAAGTTCGTAGAGTTCGACACTTTGTTTCGGTGCGACGCAAGCAGGGCCGGCCATCCAGCCGACGCCGCCGATCAGCATGACACATGTCGGGATATGCGACGAGGCTGCAAACACCTGCAGTCGCCCTTCCACCCGGTTGATGATCGACAGCAAGCGGCCGGTGTTGAAGGACGCCTCCTTGATGTAACCGATGTTGGGAATTCGGCTTAGCCGGTCTATGACGGACAGGCTCAGGTCCGATCGCTGAAAGTGGGGGTTGGTATAAAGCACAACGGGAAGCGAGACCGCCTCGGCGATTGCATTGAAATAGGCGAATACACCCTCGTCTGGGATAGGAAAGTAGGCATCAAGAATTGCGAGGATGCCGTTGCAGCCCAATTTCTCGAATTCCCGCGCCTGGGAAACGGTGTCAGCGATGGTGGTCGATGCCACCCCCGCAACAACGGGAACGCGGTCTTTGGCCGCTGCGATGACGACTTCAACGACGCGCCGCCGTTGCGGCCAGGTCAGATAGGCAAACTCGCCGGTTGAGCCGAGGGGTGTCAACCCGTGAACCCCGGTCTCGATAAGGTCGTCGCACAAACGTGCCAGAACGTCCGCGTTCACCTCACCGCTCTCAAGAACGGGTGAAACAAGGTAGGGAAAAACTCCGTGGAATTTTGCTTCGCTCATCGCAGTTCTCCTGTATGTCGCGTTTGACAATTTCTTAGAAAACGAATCCTGTCAATTTTATAGGGTTCACCGCGGAGACGCAAAGCGCGCAGAGAAAAAATTCTTGATAAAAACCTTTGCGGACTCTGCGTCTCTGCGGTGAGCTATCCCTTTCGTCACTTCCTGCTTCAGCTCGCTTTTGCACTTCTAACCTTGATGCACACATTAATTTGTTAAAATAAAGATGTGCAATCCCGCGTTAAAGCGGGGAACCTGATCTGAGGTTTTGAAACCACTTCTACTCATTTTGAATACCACAATTTGAAAAAAAATGTGATACATATATAATGGACAGATTAAATTTTGACAATCATCTTAGAGAAAGGAGGAAACAGTTGGAAAAGAAACGTGTTGGGATCGTTCTTTTTGAAGACATCGAAGTGCTCGACTTTTGTGGTCCCTTCGAGGTTTTCTCTGCTGTCCGTCTTAAAGAAGAGCAGCGCAGAGAAGAACCTTCGCCCTTTGAAGTATGGTTGGTGGCTGAAAATCCCGAGACTGTCACCACGACAGGCGACATGAAAGTGGTGCCGCATTACACTTTTGAGAGCTGCCCTCCCCTTGATATCCTGGTCGTACCCGGGGGCTGGGGCACGCGTAAGGAATTGAACAACCCGACTATGCTCGAATGGCTGCGCGCCCGTGCGGCGCAAGTCGAAACATTGACTTCGGTTTGCACCGGATCGATGCTGCTGGGATTCGCCGGACTGCTCAACGGGCTGCACGCGACCACTCACTGGAAATCGTTGGACTGGATGCGTGATTCCTTTCCGGAGGTGACGGTGGAGTTCCAACAGCATGTCGTCGAAGACGGCCGCGTGGTGACATCGGCCGGTATCTCAGCAGGCATCGATATGGCCCTCAAGGTGGTAGCCCGATATTGCGGTGAAAAGGTCGCCCGGGCGACGGCCCGGCACATGGAATATCCTTATCCGCAAAGCAATGAACGCCGGATAAGCCTTTGAGCCCATGATATTATGATAGAATGGGTTGAATCGATTACGTCATTGTCCGGACAAATATCGCAATCCTAAGAAGATGCCGATACTTTTTGGCTCCGCAGGATCGTGAAGACGATCATGGCCGCGGCGGGTATCAATGCCAATGCCGAAAGGACACCTCTTGGATAAAACAGGATAAATAGCGCCACCAGGAGAATGACAAACCTTGCACCAAGGTCCTGACTTTTACGTTCAAAAAGTCTACCGTGGATGGCGGCCGCTGCTGTCATGCATCCAACAAGTAACACTACCAGGGCGCCCAGTTGTTTTAAACCGGGCTCCAACAACAAAATGTCCCAATTGAAAATCGCGAATGTCAGGAAGAAAAAGGGAAGAGAGATTTGCAGCGTTACCATCATGGTCTTCATGAAAGAGGCACCTGAAATACGGGAAGCAACCGCAGCCACCAGTGAGGTTGGTGGTGAATATTCGGATATGACTGCTATGAAAAATAAGAAGAAATGCGCTATCCAGGGATTGATCCCGATTTTTGTCATCGGCGGAATGACGATCACGGCTGAGAGTATGTAACAGGCCGATGGCGGTATACCCAGTCCTAAGAAGACCCCAATGGCAAAGCCCACTCCGATAAGGGCCAAGACATGGAATTCTCCGATCGTCGCCAGTATTGCCATTAGCTTAATCATCCAGCCGCTAACCACAAACAGATTTACCATCACCCCGAGCATGGCGAGCAAAAGAATGAGCGGAGCGGTGACCCCGGCAAATCCTTCTAAGGCTGTGCGCAAACACCTGATCCATTCCTTGATTTTATCTAAAAACGACCCGGGATGGAGGATTATGCGGAATACGGAGGTGACAATAAAGAGACCGAGTGAAATGTTAAGTGCGGCTCTTGATGCTTCATACCAGAGAACACCCATCAAATAGATTAACACTCCAATGAAGGCAAAGAAAATCGCCGTGTTGGCCACGTCTGTTTTGGAAAACCTTTCGATAATGGAATCCGGCGCTTCAGTTGAAGCACTTCCCTTTCCCCGCAGGAAGCGCGCGGTAAAAAGGAAAACCGATAGGGATATGATACCAAAGAAAATGAGTGCCGGCGCGTATCCTCGAGCGATCACCTCGAAATAAGTTACGCCAATAAAGTCGGCCATAAGGAAGCCGGCGATGGCCATGACGGGTGGCATGAGCAGGCCTCCCAACGAAGATGAAGCTTCCACGGCACCGGCGTGAAGAGAGGGAAATCCTGCTCTTTTCATCAAGGGTATCGTGTACTGCCCGGTGATGGCGGCATTCGCTGCCCCCGATCCACTGCAGGTCGCAATCGCCATAGAAGTCACCACGGCCGTTTGTGGAATCAGGGTTTTACGTTTGGCAAATATCCCGGTGAAGGTTTTGATAATCGATTCCTGGACACCAAAGCCCTGGGCAATGCCCAAAAATATGAAAAATGCTGCGATAACGCCAACCCCGGTCTGCGAATACGTTCCAAACAGGCCCAGTATGATCTCAATCGAAGAAGATGTAATGACTCTTGTCCAGGTGACCCCGGGATGACCGAGTATACCCGGGAAAATCCACCCGTAAACGGAATAAAACATGAGAAACAGGATCAGATAAAAGAGCAGACCATGTTCCCGTCTGGTATATTCCAGCACCAGACCCAGCATCATCGCTCCCACGATTTTGTCAGGCAGGTTGAAGAAACCGGCTCTGTCATAAATGAGGGCGTCAAACTCAACTCGCATGTAAATGATGGAAAAGACGCACATCGCGATGTATGCGCAGGCGATGGCAATATTGAGTTTAAATCCCAGACGTGGATACGGCAGCTCTCCGGCGACAAAGGATTGCAACACCCAAAGTACATAGGCTAATGGGACGAGAGTAACGGCCAGGAGCATCGTGCCCCCCAGGCCGGTTGTGAAATAATGCAGTGAAAATGCTAAATATACGATAGCGGCTATCAGATAGCAGGGGATTAAGAATTTACGGATTCCAGCCAATGAATTCGCTCCATCCGGCAACTCATTTTTTTCCATCTGTACACCCCCGTATGGTATGACGCAAGAGGTAGTGGGCTCACCCCTTGTTGACGTTTTACAGGGGTGAGCCCACTAGTGTAAATCCTTAATAACCCCTTATTTTTGCCAAAAAGATCATTTCATTTTCGCTTTCATCTCCGCTATTGCCGCCTTGATGGTCTCATCAGACGCGATTTTCCAGGATGAGTCCCACAAGCCTTTTTCCTTCAGATATTTCGCCAATCCCGGATGTACGGGAACTTCGGGAATGCTCTTGATTCCCTGAACCTGGAATCCGGCGAGATCTGCGGCCAGTGGTCCGAAACCGGGGTCCAACTTGACCAGAGCCTTCGATTCGGCTTCAAAGGCCTTGAGTGCTCTATAAATGTCCTCTGCCGGGAAGCTCAGCCCGTGGTGGTAACCGAAGAAAAAAGGCACACCATAGAGTTCAGACACTCCCAGATCTTTGGTATACGCCTTTTTCATGTTGATCTTGGCGGGGGCAAAACCTGCCGCTGTCAGCTTTTTGATCTGTTCCGGCGTTGGATTCACTCCCTGCAGGGGGCTGGCCACATCAAGCACCTTGATCCAGCTGGCCAACGATACCAAAGCTGTTGTGTAAGCGGCGGTGGCGTCTATGGTTCCCGCTCTGAGCGCATCCGCAACCTTGGACATATCAACTTCGACGTGCTTGATATCCAGGCCATTAATGTCCTTCATGGCTCTGAAGATGTTGATATGGTTCATATATCCGGCCTTGGTCATGTAGATTTTCTTGCCGTTCAAATCCGCCCAGCTACGAAATTTGTCTTTGTTCTCCGGTAAAGTCAATATATGGGTTTCCATAGTGTAGCTCCAGAAAGACTGCACCGGCATTTGCTTTACGTTGGGTTCAAAGCCCGCAAATGGCTTTTTAAACGCATACAATTTTCTCAATCCAGGCTCGGCCGAATACGTGCTTTCCAGTTCACCCACGAGAAAGCTCTTGATATTAGCGGTGGTTGAAGCAAATGGATAAACGGTAACGTCGTAATCCGGCATACCTCTTCGCAAGAAATCTGACAGGAAAGCGGATACTCGATAGCCATAGGCGCCTGGATTAGAGGTCCCCCATCTCCATGTTTTTTTCTCAGCTACCGCAGGGCCGGGCAAGGCAAATACCGACACTAACAGCACAGCCAATCCTAGAACCAATACCAATTTAAGCTTTTTCATTTTTATCTCCTTTTTGCTTTTTTCCTGATTTAAGATCCTTACATCTCAAACAATCTAGATCGACAAGCACCACCTCCCTTGCCATTTTATTTGGTAATTATTCGATTAGCATATAAAATATCCCGCAAGACGGCAGTATTTACCAATTTCAGAAGAGGCTCAGCGGATTACAGAACATTGCAGGATAAGAAGTTCCGCTGAGATCGAGAATAGAAAATGAGTTCGTGATTATGCAAATTTTGATAACACATAACAAATTCTGAAGTCAATCTTATAGATTTTAGAGGTGATTTAACCGGGTGGCTTAAAATTGAAGATTGCCGTTATCCCAGAGTGGTTTCAACTCTGAATTTACTTAGAATAACAAAGGCTTGGGTGCCGTTACGCCAACCCTGAAGCATTTTTGAGTCACATGCGCAAGGGAAATAATGGGATAAGCTAAATTATACCACAATGTGGTTGCTGCCAAATGGACAGAACAGAAATACAACTATTATTTACAATCCTGTTGGATATTGCTACAACTGCTACCAGACAACTGAGTTCACCATGCTTTTATCCATCATACCGCTGAAACTTAGACGAACTCCCAACCAAGAATATGGACCGCTCGCAATCAAAACCATTACTGATAATCGCAGACCCTGATCCGGAAAACGTCAGTGTACTAAAGACGATGCTGGCTGATAATTTTGACATCAAAATCGCCACTGACGCAGAAGAAACGATCCGGCTGGCCTCATCTGGTGATGCGCCTGGATTAATTCTGCTAAACAGCATGATGCCGACAGCAAATGTGGCCGAGATTTGCCGTAAGCTTGAAAGCGACACAACTACCAGGGGCGTCCCGATTATTTTCCTTTCGGAGCCGACCCCGGATGATACCGAAACAAGGGGATTTGAACTGGGCGCAGCGGATTACATCACGAAACCTTTCAAAAAATCCGTGGTCAACGCCAGGATTCGGACCCACCTGGAACTGAAGCGTTACCGGGACAGTTTTGAAAAAAGAGTAAAAAAGCGGGTAAGCGAGTTACACCAAGAAATTCAGGAACGCAGGGATCTTGCCGATACCTATCATGCGCTGGTCGAGCACGCCATGGATGGAATTGTCATCATCCATGATTATAAGGTAAGATTTGCAAATCCCGCGTTTTGTAAATTGATCGGCTTTTCAGAAAACGAGCTTAAAGGCGCACATTTAAAAAAATTCATTTCCGAAGAAGAATTTATTAAAAATACCACCCGATATTCCAGCAGGATGGCCGGCCTGAATTTACCCCGCATCTATAAATCTCAGGTGATTCATTCAGACGGATCCACAATCGATGTCGAACTGAATGTCAGCGTGGTACCGTATGGAAGAACACTCGCCGCCCTGGTATTTGTCCGTGATATTCGCGAAGAAGAAGCCTGGAAATATAGTATCTGACGGTCAAGTGATTGGAATGATGTCCGTGGCTTTCTTTTTTGAAATTTAGGCAGTCTCGAGAATGTTTATCTCCTCATACGCTTTTACTTCCCATCCATTTAAAACAAGTTTCAATTGGATCATATTTGTTTTACTATCGCCAATCTACCAGGAATGGGATATGGCACCCAAGCTGCAGGCTTTGATACACGGTAATGGGGGCCTGTCAGACACGAGTTTACAGGGTTTGCACTCATATTTCAGATTTTTCTTTTTTTCATCGGCTATTATCGCAACAGGCTCGTCCCGAAGCGGATCATTCGGGTCTTCATCCATGACCACAAATGTATTGGCGGGACAGACTGAAACGCAGTCACCACAACCGTTGCACTTGTCCGTGTCGATAGTGATAAAGAAATCCCCGGAGGCGTCTCTATATCCATAATTTGCCAGCATAAGTTATCTTCCTTTTTCG
>JASFIX010000199.1:0-7253 GCA_050122435.1 Desulfobacterales bacterium | reverse complement strand
AATGGCTTCTCAAAGAAGCCTTTTTTTTATTTCATCAATAAAATACTGTACGTGTCGTTCCATATGGTTACGGGCACTTTCCGGATCTTTTCGCCTGAGCGCATTGTAGACGCGTTGCAATTGATCAATAATCTCCTCATTGGGGACGACATCATTCAGAGACGAATTCCAGAGTCTGGCACAGCGGTAATGAAGATTATCCAGAAATTCCCTCAGAATTGGATTCTGGGCCGCCTGATGAATGATCGTATGAAAGCGGCTATCGATTTCGATCAGGCGATTGTGCCGTTGGTTTTGGCCCTTTTGATCATTACGAGCAGCTTCCCTGATGAGCCCTTCCAGCTCTTCCAGCTGGTCGGGCTCGATGCGCATGGCCGCCAGCTCGCCGGCCAGCCCTTCGAGCCTTATTTTGACCTCAAATGCACTGCGAATTTCCTGAATATCAATCGGTGTTACATGGGTACCGAAGCGCGGGATAACGGCAACCAGCTTCAAGTCTACCAGCTTTTGAATCGCCTCTCTCAATGGGGTGCGACTGACATTGAACTCCCGGCAAAGATCTTTCTCCGACAGATTCATCCCGGGCGGGTAATGTCCAAACACAATTCGGTCCCGGAGGGTCTCGAAAATATCGACATAAAGTAAATTGTTTCTTGAACCTATTGAATTCATTAATATATATCTATAATATAATTATTAATATACTTATATTTGAACCTTATTGCCATATTTGTCAAGAAAATTTTCGGTTTTTTCTGATGACCCAAGCGGCATTGCCGGCATTTGTCAAACATCGAACCGTATTATTTATCATGTTATTAAATGATTACATTGGATTCTGATATATACTGAGCAGAAAAAATTGCCATTTGAGCCGATTTTCGATATACTTTAATTTAGGGCCAGATGAAGAAAAGGGGGAAAAATGACGCGGCAGGTTCAAAACCGGCAGGGGCGCATAACGAACCCCTTGCACACAATTTTATTTGTCTCGGCGTTGCTGGTGTTTATTTTTACAGTGGTCTACCGAATGGCCAAAAGCGAAAGTTTCAGCACTGCCATGGCAACCCTAGTCGAATCCCTTTTGATTGTCTCTTTTTTTATTTTTCTCGGAATATTTCTGGCCTATCTCTTTTACTTCATCCATGAAAGAATCCGCTCTGGATCCCGCCCCCGACAGCTACTGGACATGTTCGTTGACCCTTCCGTCCGGAATACGTCCCCAGGTAAATCCGATCCCGATAGCATGGGGCTTGAACAGAATGATGAAGTTGGATCCCAGTCAAATTCCTGATATAATTTCAATAAGTTAAAAAAATATGTAGACAAAAGTGACATGGTAACGCGTCTGTAGGAATAAATGCATACAATGACAGCAAATGATCCGGTTCCCACCCGAGATGATGATTAAAAAATTAACTATCACCAAACGCTTTTTTTAGGTATGATAATCAGGGTAATTGATTATGAGAAAAAGATATGCCATCGTCATTTGCCTGCTTGGCACCGCGGTTTTGATGTCGGCCTGTGCCAAAAAGCGCCCGGTTCTCTATCCCAATCCAACCTATCAGGCTGCGGGTAAAACCGCAGCGGAGATCGATATTGATGACTGCATCCAACTGGCTGCCGACCACGGCCACGCAACCGATCAAGGCAAAAAGGTGGCCGGGTCAACCGCAAAAGGCGCTGCAGTGGGTGCTGCGGTTGGAGGCGCTGTGGGGCTGGTCACCGGACGCCCCGGTCGCGGATTAGCCGCCGGAGCAGCCGGCGGCGGTGCGGGGGGCCTGGCACGCGGTGCCATCAAATCGGGTGATCCCGATGAAATCGAGCGCCGTTTCGTGGAGCAATGTTTGCGGGATAAGGGGTATAAGGTCATCGGCTGGAAATAGGTTGTGAAAAAGTTGAGCCCGTTTCCCGTTAGCCTGTTAACCGGTAAATTAAAAAACGATAGTATTTCGATACAACGGGCTAACAGAACAATGCGCTCAACCGGCAAACCGGATAACTGATTAGAGGTATTTATGAATAAAACAGAATTGGTGAAAAGAGTTGCCGAAAAACTGGGCGATCTTCCCAAAAAGACTGCCGCCAAAGCCGTCGATGCGGTTTTTCAATCAATCCAAGAAGGCCTGGAGGAAGACGGCATCGTAAAGATCGGTCAATGGGGAACCTACACGGTAGATGATATTTAGCAATTGGATCGGTATAAAGACACCCGGTTAATCTTCAATGATCATCATCCGGCCTTTTCCTTCCGCCACCACGGATTCGTCATCGAGTTTGGCCCGCAGCTTTATATCCAGGAGTCCTTTTATCTCTCTTTCCAAAACAGCGTTAAATGTCAGCCGGCTGCCCAATGGCACGGGCTTACGGTAACGCACCTCCAGTCTGGCGGTCATGGCATCATGCCCCATATAGCGTGACAGCCATCCCAGCATTTCATCAAAAATGAGAGTTAAAACCCCACCATGAAGATAGTCGGACCACCCCCGATAGCGATCTTCGGCCATAAATTCCGTCTCGACCCGATCAACACCATTATACTCAACCTTTACTTTTAGCCCGTGAGGGTTTTCCGCACCACAGACAAAGCAGCGCCTGTCTTTTACCAGCTGTAACGCCAAAAGATGACCTCCTCTTAATTAATTAGATGAATAACAACTGGAAAATATAACAGATGTGATCGAACACGTCAAAATTGAAAAAGGTCTAAACCAATTCCTCTTTTGAACCGAAGATAAGATTGGAGCCCACAGGTTTCGCCCCTGCCCGCGCAGGGGCCCAATCTCTGCGGGTATAAAGGACTCAAAATGTCAGAAAAGCGATATAATCTCGAATTCTCAGGACAAATCATCCCGGGATGGGATATCGATGAGGTCAAAGCGAACCTGGCCAACCTACTGAAGGCAAATGAAGAAAAAATATACAGACTTTTTTCAGGTCAGCGCTTTTACATTAAAAAGAATGCCAATCACCAGACCGTTCTTAAAATCAATAATACCTTAAAAGACGCCGGTGCGGACTGTATAATCACGGAAGTGCCGGGTAGCGCTGACACTGATCCGCCGCCGCTGCCATCTCAATCAGAGCCGGACCAAACGGTTCAGACCCCGCCTGCGAACGCTAAAACCGCGCTGGCACCGGCTGACATTCGCCCCAAAAGGTTTTGGTATATCGTTGCCATTTTGGTTTTTGCAGTTCCCATGATTGCCGGTGTGATCAGCATGTACAGCGTCTTTCAATCATATCTTTCCGGCGGAACGCGGTTGATGGCGCCGGGTGAAACAGAACTTCAGATCAACAAACCCGGTACGTATTTAATTTATTACGAAACAAACGCCTTTACCGCTTTCAATATGGCCAACTATCAATTGGGCCGCAATTTCGGTATCAGCATTATGGATCTTGTCACCGGATATGAATTAGCATTAAAGCGGCCTGAATTTTCAGGAACCGAGAATTTCGGCACAACCATACGGCAGGCGATCGCAGAGGTTCAATTCGACACCCTCGGTACCTACAGCGCCGTGGTTGACGGTGAAATTCCGAGCGGCGATGGGCTGCTGATTCGACAGTTTGATATAGCTGAATTGATAAAAAGCATGGTTTGGGTATTCGGGTTGTTTTTTCTGGGTTTTATCGCCGGTCCGGTAATGGCGCTGGTGGTTCTGGTCAAACGTCAAAACTATAAGCAAATCCATCGGGGCGAACCTATTACCGAAAAAGAGGAGCGCCAGTGGGCCATGTTTGCCCACATCGGCACTTTTTCTTCTATGTTTGTGCCCCTGGGCAATATCATCGCCCCTATCGTTATCTGGCAGATGAAGAAACATGAATCTGAATTTGTCGTCGAACAGGCCAAAGAATCCCTCAACTTTCAGATCACCTTATTTATTTATGCTTTGATTTCGTTCCTTTTGGTTTTTATCATTATCGGATTTTTTCTCATTTTTGCCCTGGTAATATTCGGCCTGATTATGGTCATCATTGGCGGCATCAAGGCCAATGACGGCGAGGACTTTCGGTATCCGATGACACTTCGACTGCTTAAATAACTGATCCGTTAAGCGCAAGGGAAAGAGACCATGAACAACAGCATAAACGCAAGCCTGACCATCGCATTCGCATTTGCCCTGCTGATAAGCATTGCCACTGGCTGCGGAAGCTCAGGCGGCGGGCCATCCCTTGAAGATCTTCCGCTTTACCCTTATGCAGCAGAAGGTGAGTCCATGGATCAATCCGGCCCCGGAGGCTTTATGGGTGGAAAATTTGCGCAATTTACGACCACCGACCCATACGATGAAGTTATGGATTTCTATACCGATGCGCTAAACAAATACAATCCAAAGTTTATGTCCAATATATCTGAACTGGGACGTCAAACCGCTATTTCTATCCCGAAGAAGAACGGGATGATATCGGTAGCCATTCAGGAGTTTGCCGAGGAAGAGAGAGTGAACATCACTTTCATGGCGGTTGGAATCTAACAGGCACTTACGCCGGAAAGCAATATTCATCGGCAATAAACAAACAATCATTGCAGTGGCGTTATTCTTTGTCATGCAATCTTAGAAAAAATGAAACTAGGTCTAGATCAATTACATAAATCCGTTGGACAACTGATACTTGGATTAATAATTTTCTTTCTAATCTTCTACCTTTTTATCTATTTGTATACAATCCCCTATAGAAAAAACGTCATTTATGTTCAAGTTAAAGACGCAGTTGTATTCGAAAAACCGTTAAACTCATCAGACCCGCAGATCCTGGATTTTGGCAGAAAACCCAAAAATGAGATAAGCGCCATCGATCGCGATATCGATAATGAAGATGGGCCTGATTCAGGCAAGCTACGGTGGTATGTCTGCGGCGGAATAGATTGTGATGAAGGTTGGCAACACCGTTTTTATAAAAAATAAATTAGCAAAAACCGCGCAGAGATGCTTATTGCAGCAAGTGAAAAATACAAGGATATTAAAAACGAATATCTATGACAATTATCTGATCTGGTGCCAAATTTTATTGACGAAATCCCTCTTGCCAAATAAACAATTTTGATCCTATTGTTCGTTAACATATTCTAAATGCACCGCATCTTATACCTGACCTACTCTGACAACCATATGGAGAAATAAAATGGAGTTTCAGCCCATCAATCTTCAGGAAAAACTCGCCAAATTCTCCGACCATTGGTCACCGAAAATCATTGCCCAGATGAATGACTATCATTTCAAGCTGGTTAAATTTCAGGGCGACTTTATCTGGCATCGCCATGATGATACCGATGAAGTTTTTATGGTACTCGACGGAAAAATGTCTATTGATTTCAAGGATGGGAAGGTTGAATTGAAACGCGGAGAATTATTTGTGGTTCCCAAAGGGATTGAGCATAAACCCTATGCTGAAAAACAATGCGAGATCATGCTGGTTGAACCTGCAGGGACGATAAACACCGGTGATACCGGTGGTGATTTAACCGCGGAAGATAATGTTTGGATATGAATTTTAAAACCTTCTTTTCGGAACAGGCCAGAAAGCCATCCGGACTCTTTGGACGATGGGTGATGGCTCGAATCTTTGATCTGGGCAATGCGACATTAAATGATTTTATGAAAGCGCAGCTTTCATTGAAAGAAAATGATCATGTCCTGGAAATCGGTTTCGGAACCGGCAAGCTGATATTCGAAATGGCAAAACAGGTGAAAAAGGGAGTAATTGAAGGCATCGATTTGTCGGAGACAATGGTCGCCATCGCAGAAAAGAAAAACAAGAAATATATTGCCCACGGCAGGGTGATTATTCGGCACGGTGATTTCACAGAAACCGCTTATGGTCATAACCATTTTGATAAAATATGTTCTGCAAATACAGTATATTTTTGGCTGCAGCCAGATAATTACATAAAGAAAATTTTGAGAATTTTAAAGCCCGGTGGTAAACTGATATTAGCGTTTGAAGATATAAAGCAACTGGAAAACAGGCAGCTGAACACAAATGTGTTTCATTTTTATCACCAGGATGAAATCATGAAACTCTTGAGTCGCAATGGATTTTCCGGAAGCATTGAAGTGATATCCAAAGAAAAAAAGTCATTACGATATCATTGTGCGGTGGCTGTAAAATAAATTTATCAGTGCATATTTCTCGCCCGAAGATGTCCCGTATCTGGCGGCCCGATATGTAAGGTGATAAAATTATGGCTTTTTTTGAAGATGTGATTCTGACAGATTCTATTAAAATCAAAACAACTCCTGAATGCATTTTCAGGTTTTTAACCGGTATTGTTGACGACGATAGCTATCGAGCATGGCATCAAGAAGACCACGTTCGTTTCCGATGGTTAAAAGGACCACCGTGGACTGAGGGATCGGTTATTTATGCAGAAGAATACATTCACGGAAAACTGCATAAACTGAAATTCAAAATTACAAAAATAGTCCCCAATAAAAAAATTGAATATTCACCCGTATCTCGCTTTATCAGAAAATTTTTCCCAAAGAATGAATTTGTAATTGAGCCAAAAGGAGAATTTTGCCTTTTTACGGCCTCGGGAACTTATCGCTTGGGCTGGATCGGCAAGACCTTCTTCGGCAAAGCGATTGATAAAAGCCTATCAAGTGTTAAAAAACACATGAAAGAAGAAGGCGAAAACTTAAAAAAAATACTCGAAAGTTGAGGGGTGGATATAGGATAAGATGATTTATAGAAAAAACCTGACGAAAATAATGATTGCCGGGATGCTGTTTTTATTCTTTTTTGGGCCGGCGGCCTGCTCGCAAAAAGATGATGTTCAAGTCATCCGCGAATTGATTAAAGAAGGTGCTGAACTGGCCGAAGAGCACAATATCGGCGGAATTATGGAGCTGACCACCGAAGACGTGGTGGCGCTTCCGGGCCATCATAACCGGCTGGCGATCAAGCGCATCATTTTTTCGGCATTTATGCACTATGGTAAACTGAAGGTCTTGTATCCAAAGCCTTCCGTTGATCTTTCAACCACAGACAACAGCGCAACCTGCACGATTTATCTGCTGATCGTCAAACAGGATCGCACCATTCCTGACATAAAGGACCTCTACGAAGAGCCCCGGCGCTGGCTTGAAGCGGTGGGAGAAAATGCGGATCTATTCCAGGTTAAACTTCAGCTGCTAAAAAAAGACGGCACGTGGCGAGTCAAGCAGGCACATTTAGAGGGCTTTAAAGGTCTGGGATTCAGCGAATAACACAAGGACGCATCATATCGCTTCTGCCAT
>JASFIX010000198.1:0-7274 GCA_050122435.1 Desulfobacterales bacterium | reverse complement strand
TTTTGGCCCGTATGTGTCGGCGGTGGTGTTAGGCGCAATCGGATATGCGCAGCGCTTTGAAAATGCCAAACAGCTGCTGCGTCTGGCGGGTCTGGATTTAAATGCCAGCCGCAGCGGCAAAAGAAGTCAAACCGCAGTGCCGGTGATCTCCAAGGCGGGCAAGGCGGATTTGCGTTATGCACTGTATCAGGCGGCCAAGGTGGCCACCAGCCTGACCGCAGAGTTTAAAGCTTACTTTAAACGTCTGCTCAAAGGCCGGGAAAAAGAAAAAGGCATCAAAACCAAAATGCGGGTGAAAGTATCGGCGAAGATGCTGGTGATTGCCTGGACATTGATGAAAACAAAGCAGCCCTACAAAGCCGGATTACTGGTAATCGATGAGCCTGTTCAACCCCGTTGAAGATCGTACTTCGAAAGGGACAATCAGGGGCCATCATAACACCTTTTGATCGACGCGAGAGCCCGTTTACGGACGTGGAGGCTTAACAGACCTCGATGGGGACAATGCCGGGCCTCTCGCTAAACCTAATAGTCTGGATAAGGGATGATGGGCGGGTTCGCCAATGAATCACGTCGGATAAACGTAACGATCAGACGGCAAGGTTGAAACCAGCGAGAGTTGTCGATCATATCAACAGGAGAGCTGTGCTCTTTTTACTATCTGAAATTTTATCTTATTGATATTAGGAAGAAAAAATATATGCTTGACATCCGCAATATAGGATGTCCCCTTTCTTTCTCTTTCATTTGTTGGGTATCTAACCGCCGTTTTTGTTTTTCAAATCATCATCCGACAGCAAGGCCGAGCCGTAATGACGCTTGAACTGGGTTGATGAATATTTTTCCAGCTTCCAATCGGGAATCCGGCAAATCGGACAGACATCCTTAAACCATTTATTTCTTAACCAGCGAGCGGCCCGGCTGTTGCGGGAATCGTTTGCCACAAATGTTTTGTTACAGTGGGTCGTAATCTGGGCCTGGTCCCCAAACTTTTCAATGGTCCGGATGCCGTGCAAAATACCTTTGCGCGATGGCCACAATTTTATCTTGTCAATGAGCCGAAAAAGATCGACGCGCTTGCGATAAAATCGTTTTGCTGGTTTTTTACCTGTTTGCATGAAAATGGATGAGAATCTTATGGTTATTGTTGCCGCTTGCAGTGGTCTTTGGCTGCACTGACCAGCATCGTTGCGACTCCCAACTGAAGCGGATCGTGTAAAAATCGGCTGGATAATTTCTCTTTTGCTTCAGCGTCCAATCCGCACGGAAAGCCGGGCGCGCTGACGTATGTGTCCGGCGTGACATGATGCGCATGGATAATGTTATGGGCCGGTGAAGCATCGATGATCAATTGGTGGCGCTGCAAGGCAGCGTCTAATTTTTTGACTATCTGAATCTTCGAATCAGCTGTTTGGTCGATCGTTTTGACCCATTCCTTCAACGGTTCAACCTGTACATCATAGATTGAAACCCGGGCACCTATACGAATCAGGGTTTCTGCTGCACTGCGCCCCACCGGACCGCAGCCGATGACCAGCACCTCCCGCCCTTTCAGGCTGCCGGCCATTAAGCCCAATCCGGTTGCAAATGCTTTGCCGGTGCAATCCCCATTGTCAGCGATTGAGCGGCTTCGAATATGCAATGCCACAAAACGCTCATCGTCGGCCAGCATCACAATATCCGCGTTTTTCTCAAAGGATTCGGCAATCCCGGCCACATCCGTCTTCCGGGTTACAAAGGCATCGGCACCCATGTGCAGAAGAATGTTCAAAACCGCATCGGCGAAACCGCCGATGACCCCTTCGCCGCTGGTGATCGGGATGACTCCCACCTGAATTTCAGGCAACAAATTTTTGATCGGCGCTTCATCGATTTCAGCGGCACGACAGGCAATACCGCGCAGGGAATACCCCGTCCTGGCAACCAATTCTCCATCATAATTTTTTAAATTGGCGGCGATGTCGCTGATGTCAGTGGTAATCAGTCGGGTCACAGACGGTCTCCTAAGTCGAATCTTGCGGGGCTGAATCCCGATAAGCTTCTGGTTGTAGCTTATATTTTTTTGTTATATCCGCAATGACGCTGTCGCGCTTTTCCCATGCGGCTTCCATATCTTTATCGGTAACAATCAATGTGGCGATCCAGTCATCGCGGCCCGCTGCATAATTCGTAATAGCCTCGTCCGCACCGAAAAAATCCCGAACAATGTGAAGGGCCTCCGCTCCTGACATGATGTGTTCTCCGGCAATTTCAAGCTGATTCGATGCCACCCTTACGTGTTCAAAAATCACGCCAAATTCCTGGCTTGATTCCGATTGAATGTGTGTCTGCCGGTTTACAAATAGGTTTCCCAACAATTGGACCATATTCAAACCCGTGGACCAGTAAACCGCTGTCGGTGTTTGGCTGGGCAAGCGCGCATCGATTTCGATCACCTTTAGTTCATCTTCATGTAAAATGACTTCAACATCCATAATGCCCTTCAGGTTTAAGGCATCCGCCAAAGCCAGCGAAAGCGCTTCAAATTCTGAGATCAACGTATCTGCCAGGTTTGATGGTGCGGTCACACGTTTACAGTCGTATTGCGCATCGATTGATAGCTCGGTAACCTGCGGCGTCGTATAGCTGCCCGGCACCCCGATGACTTCCAGCGAATACGATGGCCCGGGGATAAACTCCTGTATCAGCCATTCTGGACTCGGTGGATTAAGGGAGTCCTGCAGGTCGGTTATATTATTATATATCCTTACACCCTGGCTGCCACTTCCCCGGTCAGGTTTGGCGACCACCGGAAATTTGCATTTGGGCCAACGGGCAGGAGTCGGTATGCCTGTATCTTTAAAGAGCTGCTCTGATTTTATTTTAGAGGAGGATATCGCGTAAGCGGCAGGGTCAAAGGCAAATGGAATTCCGTTATTGCGAGTCACGCGCTCTAAACAGGCCAGGGCGGCGTCGTTCTCCAGCGCGGGGATGACCAGGTCAACGCCACTTAGGGCATGCGTTAAATCTTTTTCCGAGGTCACATCCAGCTGAGTAAAAGCCTGGCATAGCCCCTTTGCCGGTACCGTCGGTTTGCGGTCCATTACGAGAACGTCCCAGCCCGCCTTCCGCGATAGGTATGCTGCTTCTACACCCTGAAGATTTCCGCCGGCAACGGCGACTAACACGCGACCTCCGTGTTGTTTATGCTTCTGGCGATGGCCTGCTGGCGGCGATGGATCCAGTTCTGGTATTCTTCACGGGTGGCCGGTTCCAGTCCGAGGCCCTTCAGCACGTTTTTCACAGACGCCGTTGTACGCCCGCCTTCCTCAATATTCAACGAATGCTGGGCCACCCCAACCAGGCCTTCTCCGGGGGGTACGATGGATGTGACCACATTTGCACCTGAATTCAAACGGGATTTTAATCCGGCAATCCCTTCCACGTCCAATGAAGCCGGAATGAGCCGATCGGGAAAAGTGAGACGCATGACGGCCGCAATCAATGTTTCTCTGAAGGGGTCCGGCGGCGCCTGTCCTGCCATGGGCGTTCCCGGCTGGGGCACAAAGTTCATCACCCGTACCTGATCTGCTCTCAATTTTTTCATGACGTCGATCGATTGGGCGATATGATCTGCGGTTTCACCGACCCCGCAGAGCAGCCCTTCCTCGACCAGTAAGCCGAGATGGTGTGCGTCCACTTTGCCCTGCATGCGGTCGCGATAGTCCTGGCCGGGCCGCAGTTTTTTAAACAGTGAACTGCTGTGGGTTTCCTGGTAACAGGCATACCAGGCCGCACCGGCTGAGGCCAACTGCTGCAAGGCATGGGTGGGAACGACTCCCGGAGAGACCATTATCGGAAGACCTGTTTCTTTCTGTAGTGAGCTGATCAGATCAACCAGTTGTTCAAAACCGGCCCCACCGCCGTTTAAAATGGCAGGATCTTCGCCCATGGTCAGGTCGATCAAATGAACGCCCGAATCCGCCAGGCGTAAGGCGGCTGCAACAATCTCCTGTTTTGATTTACGGTAGCGTTTGGTTTGCGAATTCGAACGGCGAAAGAGACAAAAGCTGCAATCATTGCGGCAATAGGTGCTGGCGTAAATGAACCCATACATAAAGACTTTATTGCCGAAATACTTTTGGCGCATGTCACGGGCTTCTTGAAAAAGGGCCTGGATCTGATCACCATCGTCAAGGTTGAGCAGAAACGTGATCTCGGCTTTTGAAAGATTTTCTTCCGCTTTTATTTTGGCGAGAAGGGCTTCAAAATGTTGCCCGTTGTTCTTCACGTTCACTTTTAGAGCGTTCGTCATGATAATTTTCCAATACAGGCAGTTTTTTGGATCTTTTTTGGGCTATTAATAACGTCTAAGATAACTTGGTCCAAACGCTCTAGTAATTTTTTCATTTTTACAGACATCGTTATTGAACCAGCCGGGTTTCATCGTCAGCCGGGTTCGCTCGATCGGATTTAAGTCGGGCAAATAGGGCGGTGCGCAATTTGGTTGCCAGCGGAGCCGACAGTGTATTGCATACAAGCTCTCTGTCGAGCCCCGGCCAAGAGCATATATATAGCGGATGTCATGGTTATTATAACTTTAGGCCTTACACACTACATTGTCTCTTGTTAGGGAATCTTCCAAACGAAACATATTCATGACAACCGCTTCTCATTGAATATTCAGTCGGATGCCGTCTAAATAGGTGAGGCTGCGGCCCATTTTTGCTAAATTATTGCTGTTTTGTGCAACCATCAGCAGCCTTTCAAGCCCGAAGCCGATTCCGACCCAGGTATCCGATATTTTCCAGGGACGATCCAGCGGGTGCGGACCCATAGCGGCCGAACCGACCTCCACCTGATCCTCTCCGGCCACAATATCGATGGTATCACCATAAATTTCGGAGGTTATCTTCTCAAAGCGATATTCGCTGATGCCTGCTGCTTCTGAAACCAGGGCACCCAGCTCTTTTATCCTATCTTTGCGTTGATCGGCGGGCAGCCCCATTTCAACCAAATTGAGCATGGTGAATTCACTGGAATGCCGGGCACCATGAGATTCCTTGCGAAAACAGGGACCCACCTCAAAAATTTTGACCGGCTTGTCCCACAGGCGCAGCAAATCTACCAAAACATAATACAGATGGGGTGCCAGCATGGGACGCAAACACTTATTTTTATCAAGCCAGTATATCTGTGAATTCAGCGGGTGTTTGGCATCGATAGACATCTTTTGCAAAAGGCCTTTCGACATCATAATCGGCGTGCTGACCTGGACGAAGCCATGTTTTATCAGTGTCTCGGCCAATCTGGTTTCCAGCCTGCACAATCCGGGTCTCAAATCGACTTCGCGAAACGTTTTCAGCCGTTGCCGCAATTTTTGTGCTTGCTTTTTTTCTATCTCTTGAAAAGCGGTTTCCCGGGCATCCGCATTTTCGAAGCGTTGATTCAAATCGGACTCGGATGCATCTAATTCTTGCAAACGCCTCAGCTGCGTTTCTGTCCACGTAACCATTAACACCCTCTCTTTAACCCCGATCCGGGTATTTTCAGGGCTACAAAATGAAATGGCGGGGAGTACGGGAGTTGCACCCGCCTATGTGGATTTAGAGTCCACACGATCACATTGCGATCCACCCCCCGCATTTCAAATGGCGATGACATTGCAATTTGTCATCGATCCGAAGCAGTTTTTATTTCTTGCGATGATTTCAGTCGGCAGGGATGCCGTTTTTATCCCAACCATGCAGTTGGTAATAATCCTGCAGCATGGTTTCGAGCTCTTCTTCCGTCATCACCAGCCCGGAATCTTCCAGTTTGCGGTGAAAGACCTTGGGCAGCCGGTCATCTTCGGGCTTCAAGCCTTCCCGCAAGTTGAACCGCCGAATGAGGTCGGCAATTTTACGCGCCCTTTGCTGCAGCCCTTCTTTGCTCTCTTCGATGCCGGTCACCACATAAATCATCTTTGCCAGCTGATCCCAATCATAAAAGTCACGATAAAACCGGCAAAGAATCATCGTATCAAAAAGGGTTAAGCGATCCTCAAAATCCAAAAAGAGCTCAGCTTTGCCTTCAATTTGCTCAGGCGGGATCATACCACTGATTTCCGGTTTATAAAACGTCGCTCTTAAATGACATGCGCCCCGATCCGAGGTGGCATAGCTCAGCCCCATACCTTTGAGAGAGCGAGGATCGTATCCCGCCGGTTCAAGACCTTTTACGTGAACCGCGATGTCCTCCAGCTGCCATTGCCTGGCCGCCTGCTTGATTCCGCCGGCCAGTATATCGCCAATGTCTTCTCTAGAAGCGATTTTATGAAGCAATCCTGCAATAGCGTCGACATCCCCGTAATCAATTTTATAATCAATGCGGCCCTGTCGGGCGGCTTCAATCGTAAAGGCACATAAATTGCCGGCCGTGATGGTATCCATACCCAGCCGATCGCAAACATCATTGAGATAGGCGATCTCTTCAATGCTGTCGATCAGACACAGTCCCCCGAAGGCATAAATGGTTTCATACTCCGGGCCTTCGATCTTAAGACCGCTATGACGGCCCTCCTGGACAGTACTCATACGCCCGCAGGCCATAAAACACTTGAGACAGGCATGCGGTTTGACGTTGCATCTTTCATTCAAGGCATCTGCGCTGATTTTTTCCCAATTTTGATATACACCTTCCGACCAGTATCGCGTCGGAAACGCACCGGCAGTGTTTATCAGCTTCACCATCATGGGCGTTCCCAATGATTTGTAGGCATTGGTGGCCGGGCTGTCTTTGGCTTCTGATGACAGATTCTTTGAAAATTCGCGCACCGCTTTTTCATCATAAAGCGAGCGTTTCTGATCGCCCTGAAATAAAATGCCTTTGAGCTGCTTGGCGCCCATAACCGTGCCGACACCGGTTCTGCCTGCCGAACGCCAATAGTTGTTTTCAATCACCGCAAAACAGACCAGCTTTTCACCGGCGGGTCCGATTACCACCGCGCCTTTTTTCCGATAACGATCATCGGATTTACCGAAGCGCTCCATGACGGCATCTTCGGCAGCGTAGGTTTCCATTCCCCAGATATCGCCGGCATCATGGAAGTCAACACCATCCGGGTGAATCGCCAAAATGGTGCGGTCGGCACATTTTCCATGAAGGACAATGGCATCAAAGCCGGTGCTGTCGATGGCCTCGGGCACCGTTCCCCCGGAATAAGATTCCGAATAAAACCCGGTCTGGGGCGACTTGGTAAACACCCCATAGCGGCACGACCCCCAGATAGAGCTGCCCGCGCTGGGTCCGGTCGC
>JASFIX010000197.1:0-7274 GCA_050122435.1 Desulfobacterales bacterium | reverse complement strand
TGGCATCGGGGTCGATTTTAAGGCCGAAACGCTCCTGCAGCCCCAGAAGCTGCCGCCGGGCTGATTTAAGGTCAAGAAAAATGCCCGAATCCGCTCCCACAATAATATTTTCAAGTACGGTTTGGGAAGGAACCAGGGCAAAATGCTGATGAATCATGCCCACACCACGGGAAATCGCATCCTTGGGAGAGGAAAGGTCGGCCTTTTCATCCTTTATAAAAATTTCTCCCTCATCACAGGTGTAATAGCCGAATAAGATATTCATCAGGGTGGTTTTGCCTGCTCCGTTTTCACCCAGCAGCGCACAAATTTCACCTGGATATAGATTGAAAGACACATCCTTATTGGCCGTAACATCCAAAAAACGCTTGGTGACGGAAGACATCCTCACGACCGGCTGGTCATTATTCGCCATGAGTTAATCCGTTGTTTAGTTCATTTTAGGCAATTTTTTAAGACGATAGCTAACCTGGATATTTGACGAGATCGAGACGCCCATTTACAAGACACTCAGGGGTGCAGCTGTACTTAGGTACCGCAATCCCCTGATAACGCAGTAAATGGGCGTCTCGGCTCGCCGCATTACCTCAAGGGTGAAAATGATCACGAACTTACTAAAATTGAAAGCAAACCTTATTAAAAAATTATTTATAAAACGCGTTCGTGATCATTTTCATCAAATGTGTAGATTAGTCGGAGACTGGCTTCTGCTCATCCACCGGCACACGGAATGTTCCGTTCAATATTTTCTGCTCAAGTTCTCGGACTTCTTTGATGACCGATCCAGGCAGTGTTTTTTCAAATGAATGAAACGGGGCCAGACTGGCACCGCCTTTTGCCATCATGGACCATTCGCCTAAATCCATGGATACCCAGGCTTTTTTCTTTACCATCTCGATGCAGAACTTGATGGTGGGGTACATCTTCCATACCGGCCCGGTGATGACCACATCGGGCGCCAGCGCATTCTGATCCGACATGTTTCCGAAAGCCAGCACGCCCTTTTCTTTGGCGGCTTCAAAAACACCGAATCTTTCGGCAAAGATCAAGTCTGCTCCGGCCTCGATCTGGGCAATGGCCGCTTCTTTGGCTTTGGGTGGATCAAACCAGCCGCCGATATAAGAGATTTTAATCTTGGTCTTTGGATTGACGCTGAGGGCACCGGCTTTGAAAGCATTTACCAGCCGGTTTACCTCTCCGATCGGTATGGCGGCAACCACGCCGAGGGTATTGGTTTTGGTCAGTCGACCGGCAATGACACCGCACAGGTAGGACGGCTCGTGAATCCAGTTGTCAAAGACTGAAAAATTCGGTGCAACCGGCCCGAACTCGGATCCGAAAGCAAAAGCGATTTCAGGATAATCTTTTGCCACCCTTCTGGCAGGCTCTTCACCGGCGAGGAAGGCATCGCCCACGATCAGGTCAAACCCTCTTTCAGCGTATTCCCTGAGAACTTTTTCAAAATCAGCTGCTGCAATTTTTTCGGTAAATTCATATTCGATGTTGCCCATTTCCTTTTTGGCTTGCAGACAGGCCTGATGGATCACCCCATCCCACGGCTCCTCGATGGCCGTCTGAAATATAGCAGCGATTTTAAATGGTTTTGCCTGGCCGGCGCTGAAGATAAAAAAAACTGAAAACACCACGATCATTGTCATCCATAATGCTTTTTTCATGCACGTCCTCCTTTCATTTTTTTGGTTTTTAATGCAGATGTCATCATAGATTTGGCTTGATTTATTTCAGGGTGAAGCTGGCTCGGGTCCGGGAAGCCAAGAAAAACGTGATAAAGACTTATTGCGGAGGAAACGGCTGCGGGGGATTTAACAAAATACTTCCATCTCTTATGAAAATTAAGCGATTTCATTGCCGCAACGCTCCCGGAGGTCATAAAAGTGAGATGTTTTTTATAAGGGTGTCAAGGTACCATAGAGTAGCGCTTGGGGTTTGTCAATAGACTGATATCTTGCTGAAATTTAGATATATTCTTGGTGTAAAGCGTGTCAAATCAGTCAGGGTAAGGCTTTACGAAAGCGGCTGGAGGTGAGAATAACCATTGGCTCTGAGCGAATCCCTTACTTCTACTAAAAAAAACGAATAATGTGCTTGATTTTTTTTTAAAACTTGTTATCGTTCGATGATTCAATAATGGCTATCACTTCATTTTCAGGCCGGTTTCATCTTAGGGGAAAGATCCATTTGTCAAAGTGGCACCCTGCAGTATGAAACATTGAAAAACTTTTTACAGGAGGGTGTTATTATGGCGAATGGTGTTGTGAAATGGTTTAATAGCAGTAAAGGCTATGGTTTTATCGAGCAAGAAGATGGTCCGGATGTATTTGTGCATTATTCAGGTATTAATTCGTCCGGATTCAAATCTCTTAATGAAGGCGACCAGGTAACGTTTGATATCGAGGAGGGCCAAAAAGGTCCGGCTGCAATCAACGTCACCGTAGTTTAATTGCATTACTAAGTTTAAAAAGGGCATCCTGTTGAATTCTTGAAGGGGGATGCCCTTTTTACTTTCGTTTCACCTCCATTTTTCCGATTTTTTAGATGCCTATGAAAGCCCTAGAGCCGATTCCGCAATGTCTGGACTGTCTGATGTCGCTGGCAAAAAGTGCAGCCGCTTTAGCCAGTGCTGACGATTCCGACCTCGTAAATAAAGCCGAAGCGATCACCCGTAAAATCCTGGAAAATGCCAGGGACAACCGCCTGAGTTCGCCGCAGTTGGCGGGTGAAATCCAAAGGGAAATTAAGCGTCTTACAGGGGTATCGGATCCCTACAAGCAGTTTAAGGCGCAGGAGATGGCTCTGGCCCGGAGGGTTCTTTCTCAAATTAAAAACAACAATTTAAACGACTTACGATCGTGTGCGAGTCTTGCGATTCTCGGTAACAGCCTTGATTTTTTTAAGAATCCCGCTGAGGCACTGGCTGAAATTCCGGATCAATTGGATAAGGGTGTCTCTTATTTTTACGATAATATCGATCGTCTGGCAGCGTTTATCAAAAAGAAACCCAGACGGGTGTTATACTTTTCAGATAATGCCGGCGAAATTTTTTTCGACATGCGGTTATACGAATATATCAAAGCCCGCGCTCAAAATACGATTCTGGTGGTAAAAGGCGGGCCGTCGCTTAACGATTTAACGCGCGATGAGATGCAGTTTGCTGATCTGGCTGATTTTTTCAGTGAAGTGGCAGACACCGGATCAGACGGCGCCGGAGTCGATTGGGACAATGCCTCAAAAGAATTTTTAGATTTGGTCGCATCTTCTGATCTGATCATCGCCAAAGGCATGGCCAATTTTGAAACGATCTATCCTAAAGCTATTAGCCCTTCCGTTTTTTTTCTTTTTAAAGTCAAATGCGAACCGATACACCGGTTCATTCAGGCTCCGCTGGGAAGTTTTATAGCGCTCTGGAAGGAAGGCGATTCCTCCGCATAAAATGAAAAGCCCCTCATCTCTGGGTTGCCGATTTTCTTTCTTGCCATGTACGCCAAGCTCATTTAAGATACACTGTTAAGACCGTGGCAGAAAGGACAGTATCATGGGAAGATCTCGCATGAGTTTGTATTGGCTTCGCGTAATTATGGTCATTGTCATGGGGCTAATGGCTTATTCTGTAAATTGCCCGGCTGAACAGAACAAGTTCGCGGATTGGGTAGGGATTGAAGAAACGGATTCGGCCACAAATATAAAAAGCAGGCAAATAGGTACCTTTGCCAAAGACGGCATCAGCACCTTGTGGCTGTCGGAAGTGGATGCCGGCGGAGATAATATTGAACTGACTCTAAAATCCGCCGAAAAGATTGTCTCGGTATACTTTTCTTATCGGATTGACAGAGTAGATACCCTCATGATTCGTTCGGCCCTTAAAGGCTGTGAATCCCATTGCCTGAAAGATTCCATACCCAAAAATGGCGAGTTGATTAAAACCATGAAAAAAGGTCTAAAAATCCGGTTTGAATACGATTCTTACCCGGATAATGCCCAAAAGCCCACCTTTTCATTGAGAGGATTTTCGAGTGCGTATAATTGGTTGCTCAGCGAGTGAAGCCTCCCGCCTCTGCGTCAATGTTAACCCCGATCGTCTATATATGGTTTCAAAATCCCAGATCAGGTCTAAGGGCGAAAAGTTGCCTAAAGTGAACTAAAGTGCCTAAAGTTAAGGTGTCGCGCCACTCCATTCTCTTGATTTAGTTTTGCTCACCGCAAAGACGCAGAGTCCGCAGAGTTTTTTACAAAGAAATTTTTTCTCTGCGGTCTCTGCGTCTCTGCGGTGAATCCATTCTAAAAATGATCGTTCGACCCTGTCGGCAGACCCTGAGGTCCTCGAAAGGAGGCTCTCGACGGGCAGAATACCTTAAATTTAGTCACTTTAGCTCACTTCCTAGTGGGACAAACCATCCAAAAAGCCCGATACGGCTTCATTGAACTGTTGAGGCTGTTCAACTACGAACAGGTGACCGCCGCCGTCGATAGAGCGCACCCGGGCGTCCGGAATCCGTTCTGCAAGCACCCTGGAGTTTTCCGGGGGAATAAGCACGTCCTCGGAACCGGTGATCACTAAGGTTGGCGCTGTAATATTTTGCAAACGGCTGCAGGCGTCGTGCCGGGTGATTGCCTCCCATTGCCTCTCAAGCATATTCTGTGGAGCAGGAAAACGCAGGGAAACGTCAGCATAGCGCTCAATAATGTCCGGTCTGCTTTCAAAAGTTTGTTTGGCGAATAAACAGCCGGCGGCAGCTGTTTTGGCCTCATTTGTGCCCAGGCGGATCATTTCGGTGAAAAGCCTGGAGTATTCCGGCCGGGCTTTGATCCGCAGGCTGATACCGCAATCTGTCGCCACCAGAATCAGTCCGTTTATTTTTTCGGGATAGGCCAGGGCCAATTCCTGAGCAATCATGCCTCCCATGGAATAGCCCAGGACGTGAGCCTTTTTAATTTCCACCGCCTCCATCAGTGCGACGGTGTCTACGGCCATGTCTTTGGTGGAAAAAGAACCACCGGGATCCGACGAGCGGGCAATCCCTCGATTGTCAAAGACGAGGAGCTGATATTTTTTGGATAGAGCCGGAACCTGCTCATACCAGTGATCGACATTGCTGCCGACTCCCCTGATCATAACCAGCGGTTGTCCCTGCCCGATTATTTCATAGTAAATGTCCAGGTTTTCGGTCTTTGCTATTGGCATTTCAAAAACTCCAATAATTGTTCATTATAAATACACCATTTGGTAATCATAAGATAATTCAGTGTCTGGCTATCCTTAAACAGGTTGGCCGGTTTAGCCAGTTGAGCCGGTTGAGCTCGTTAAGAAGAGAAGATGTTTGATTAGATGCACTTAATCGGCTCAACCTGGTAAAGACAGTTTCTATGCTTTACCTTTACGGGCTTGAGCCCCCAATCGCTTTATTTCATCCAGAGTCACTTTAACGATAGGCGAAATTTCCGGGGGGTGCCAGTCGACCTTTTTGGGCTCCTCTGGCCAGCTGAACGGTAGATGAAATACTTGGCCGGGTTCTTTCGCCTTTTCTAAAACGGACAGCGTCGCCCTGAGCACCTCCCTTTGACCATCTTGATCACGAACCTGGCCCACCGGCCGGCCATAGGGATATTCGATGGCCGCCACCCGCGGAATCCCAACCTGCTTGTGAAATTCAGGCGTATTGGTCAAAATGACGGTTGAAAATCCATTTTCCTCTAAATAATGTGCAACCTGTCCCACGGACAGGCAGCAGAATGGTCAGGTCGGCGTTAGCAATACAGCCTCTACGTTTTCCTGCCGCATTCTTGCAGCCACCTGCGGCATGGTTTCATTTAAAAGGACGGTTGGATCCGTCTGATAGCCATAATAAGAGTAACAGGTCGGGGCAAGTTTCCCGATAAGACCTTCTTGCTCGAACTCCTGAAACCGCGCCAGCGGAAGTATGACATTGAGATCCTGTTTGATATATGCGGTGTTGACATGGAGATGATTGACATCGATGTCGTTTTCAGTCACGGTCTTCGGAATCTCGCGATAACTCGGGTCTCCCCAGGTCGGTTCGGCTTTTTCGCGATCCATATCAAATGGTACATCGGATTTCATGCTGATACCCGCGCTGGTCATGAGTGTGAAGGTTGTTTTGTTGATCGATTTATCCAGCGGCGTCCACGGGATCCTACCGCTGAAGGGTTGGTCCGGAATGTCTTTGCTGATCCAGACACGCAGGGCCGGAGGCAGGAAAAGAAAACCATCAACTACCTTTGAACTGTCTTGCATATTCGGTTCTCCGTTTCTGTATTCCTGTATTTGGATTTTGTAATAGGTGTCAGGTTTCAGGTGTCAGGTGTCAGAATTCGCAGGGCTGACACCTGTTTACTTATTCAGCTGCGATGTTTAGCGCCTCCGCCGGAGGGGCGGATGATATTCGAATCGCTTTTTGATCGCTGGGTTGGCCGGAAGCCGCCATGCTGGCAGCTGCGCGCAGTAATTTCTTGTCGACTTCATTTGTCAACCAGCGCGCCCCGCCGATGCCGACAAGTAATCCGCCGATAACAGAAGACAGACTGAGTCCAATGCTGCCGGCATCGGGGTCAATGGCTCCACCGATAATAAAGGTTTCTGCAAACGGCCCGTATAAGCCCCAGGAAACCACGGCGGCAATCCCGCCAATAAAAATATTCACCAAAAACCCCGGGCGAATGATTTTGGTGTTATCCTTCTCCTCTTTTTTGGGAAAAATAAACCCGTTGTCCGTGAGCAGGGCATTAACAACCCCGCCGGCTGCCCCGAATGCGAAAATAATGGCCATGTATTTCCAGAGAAACATCATTTGCCTCCATGATAACTGTTGGTCATTGATCAGGGAATCTTATTTTCCGGCTAAGTATCGCATAATCAATCAAATTACAAACAATGTCCGGGAAAAATGACGAATGCCATCGCACTATATCGGTTTTTGCACGATCCATTGCTTTTTGGCTATTGGTGATTAGAATATACCTAACCCTAATTGAACGATCAATTAGGATTTGATTTAGGGAGGAACAACCATGACTTCGCAGAATGCAAGAGTAAGGGACCCATACATGGATCGCCGGTCCGGGGAAGACAGACGGGCTGTTTATGACTCAGATTATTTTGAAAACAACGGTGTGGAAAGAAGACACGGAAGAGATCGCAGACAAAGGGGCGAGCGGCGGGATAGCTGTATCCGGGTCAGCGATTGGTCCAGTGTTTGTCCGGATGATATGTAGAACCCATTTTCAACCAGCAATTGTTA
>JASFIX010000196.1:0-7305 GCA_050122435.1 Desulfobacterales bacterium | reverse complement strand
CAAGTTCTCTTCTTCCTGAGTTAAATTTCCGGCGGTTTTTTCCTGCATCATACTGAGGATGTCGATCGTTTGTTTGGCCATCGGCAGGTTTTTATTTTTGGTACCGGTGGTAGGGTCTTCAATTGCGCCCAACTGTAACAATGCCGAAGCATTTAAAGAGGCGATAAAGGTTGCGAAATTTATTTCCGGTAGCGGAGGCGGGGGCTCCCGGTCCTCGGTGTCCGGCTTTTTATCTGTTTCTTTGGTTTCTGCCTCCTTTGTCTCTTCTGCCGCTGGTGCCTCTTTCTCGCTCTTTTCCTCTTTATCCAGATTTTCTTCTGAGAAAATCCGGCGGTCTTTTACGACAAAATCTTTTTTTTCTTCTTTTTCCTCTGGCATATATGGCCTCCCCGATTATTGTCAGTTGCAAAAGGAAATTTTTTCTTGGTCAAGCAACCTACTATAGAAATTTAACCACGAAAGCACGAAATATTTTATCTATTTTTCGTGTTTTGGTTCTTTCGTGCTTTCGTGGTGAAAAAAATCCATCGTTATCCTTCTGAAAATGCACTATTTTACATTTTGAGTTCAGGGTTGTCGAAATCGGCGTTTATAACATATTATGTTAAGCGATTTTGTCAAGCATTTACACTTTACCAAAAGCATACTTGCTGATCAATTCCTCAATATCCAGGGCCGGTTCGGTTTCTGTTATGATGTCTTCCGGCCCTAGGATCTCATCGGACCCCCCGGGCGTCAGCTTGATATATTTATCCCCGATCAGCCCGGAGGTCTTGACCGAGGCTATCACATCGTCGGTCAGGACAATGCTTTTCTGAATTTTCAACCGCACCAGGGCGACATGATCTTTGGGATCCAGCAGGATTGAATCAACCTGTCCGATCTGTACACCGGCGATTTCGACCTGGGCGCCGGCCTTCAAGCCCGAAACTGAAACAAACCGTGCATTCAGAAAATAGTGATCATCACCCAGTAATTTCATTTTTCCAAGCTGAATCGTCAGATACCCAACGCAAATCAATCCGATTAAAACAAAAATACCGACACCTAATTCAACAGAAGATTTATTCATTTTTCCTCCGTTCGAAGGTTCATAGGTTCTGCGTTCAAAGGTTCAGGAGTTGATGGCTGCTGGTCACTGGCTGCTTGCTGCTGGTTAGCGGGTACAGGCCAGCTGCCAGAAGCGAGAAACCAGCAGCCAAAAACGTTGAACCCTTAAACCACTGAACCCTGAACCCTAAACCCTGAACCTAAATTCTACATTCCCAAAATATATTCTGCCGCTCCTCCACATCAGAAAGCATCGATTCGATTTGGCTGTCTCCTTTTGCCTGGGCGATTCCGGCAGAAACTGCAAAACACAGACCCCTGCGTTGTTCTGAAGGATCAAAAATGGCATCCGTATCCAGGTTGCGCGACAGCTTGTCACAAAACATCCGGGCCTGATCGACATCTGTATCGGGTAATACCACCATAATCTGGTTCATGTCATAGCGAAAACAGATATCCGTGAGGTAAATGTTATTCTTTACAAAATGAGCGAAATTTCTCAGGGCGGTCTGGCTGGCCACATGACCGGCAATCCGGTCAACGTCTTCCAGATTTTCGACTGAAAGCAGGACAAGGGAAAAAGGCCGATGATGGCGTTGTAACCGGAACATTTCCCGGGTCAATCGTTTCTGACCCAGGGACTGAGAAGCGACCCCGGTCAATTCGTCATGCGGGCTCTCCAGTCCCCGGATAAAACTGCGCACTACAGGATCAGTCGCCTGCTGTATTTCTTCCGGAGTTCCCTCAAAACGGATCTGGCCCTCATTCAACATAGCAACCCGCTGGGAAATAAAAAACACATCGGGAATTTCATGGCTCACGATGACACCGGTAAATCCAAATCGTTTCTGATAATCGGATATCATGCTGTGGACCGCAGTTTTGCGAATGGGGTCAAGGCCTGTGGTGGGCTCATCAAATAAAACAATTTCCGGATCCGTCACCAGGGCTCTGGCCAAGGCAACGCGCTTTTTCATTCCGCCGGAAAGCTGGGACGGGTATTTATTCTCGATATCAAACAGATCCAGCTGATGCAGTTTATCCTGAACCCGATTATTGATCTCCGTTTCAGCATAAGCCGTGTTTTCAATAAGCGGCAAAGCGATATTTTCAAACACGGTCAGAAAATCAAAAAGGGCCGTGTCCTGAAACACATAGCTGAATTTTCGTTTCAGAACTTTACGTTCGTCTTTTTTCATGGCGGCCAAAGGCTTTCCGTCAAAAAGCACCTGACCTGAATCCGGCGCTAACAGACCGATGATGTGCTTGAGCAGCACGCTTTTACCCGTGCCGCTCTGGCCGATTATCGAAGTGAGCTGCCCACGGTAAATGCTCATTGTGACCCCATCCAGCACACAATTTGAACCAAAGCATTTTATAACATTTTTTATTTCAATAAGCGGTTTATCCATATTTGAAACACTCGTTCTAATTGAGCGATAAACGCTCAATTAACAGATAACGCCCAATTTAGTTTTAGCTCAATTGAGCTTATAATAAAAAAGAAGTCAACGCGTAATCCGCGATTAAAATCATCACACAGGAAAGCACAACTGCAGATGTCGTCGATTGGCTGACGCCCTTGGCACCGAATTCCGATCGGGTATGGGTGTAATATCCCTGGTAGCAGCAAATGGATACGACTATTACAGCAAAGACAACGGACTTGATAAAGCCTCCGGTAACATCTATCAGGGCCACTGATGATTCGACCCGGGAAAAGTATAGTACCGGATTCACACCCAATAAAACCGATCCGGTTAAATATCCGCCCAATATCCCGACCACGTCAAAAAGTGCGGTCAAAAGCGGAAAGCTGATCAGAGCGGCGGCAATCCTGGGGCTGACCAGATAACGAATCGGATCGATGTCCATGGTTTCAAGAGCATCAATCTGTTCGGAGATGCGCATGATCCCAACCTCTGCCGCCATAGCCGATCCGCCTCTGGCAATCACCATCACGGCAGCCAGTACCGGACCCATTTCACGAACCAGCGACAGCGCCACGGCGGAGCCGAGAATACCGGTGGAGCCATACTTGACCAGCAGGTAGTATCCTTGAAGGCCCAAAACCATTCCGGTAAAAGCCCCTGTCAAGCAGACAACAAAGACTGATTTCATGCCGATAAAATATATCTGCTGTAAAATCTTATTGATCTGCAGCGGCTGGGAAAAAATGAGGATAAAGCCCTTTAAAAAAAAAAGAACGATTCTGCCCAGATCCTGAACAATGACCATGGTGTAACGGCCCATGGCAATTAACGGATTTTTTATAACAGCAAGCAGTTCCATAGAAAGTACCACGATGAGATGATATTATGGGAAATTCGGGAAAGTTTTTTTATTAAGGAGAAATCATAGCAAATTGTCAACCAGGTTTCAAGAAAGGCAGCAATTGACCATTGACGGTCTAGTCGAAAAAGGCTAACCAAGTCGGTTAAGCCGGTTTGTCGGTTGTGCCGGTTGAGCCAGTTGAGCCAGTCAAAAATTCAGGCCGTTTTCTTTACTTGCTCAACCGGCTCAACGGGTTAACGGGCTCAACGGGAAACCGGACAACCAAAAATAACATTTTTCCAGCCATGATTCGTATAGAAAATCTACACAAAAGCTACGGAGATTTAATTCTGTTTGAAGGCATAAACTTCGCCCTCAATGAAAGAGAGCGAGTCGGGGTCGTGGGGCGCAATGGTCACGGGAAAACCACCTTGTTTCGGATGATTCTGGGAAAGGAAAATCCCGATTCCGGCAACATTGTTGCCCCCAAAAACTACCGCATCGGTTATGTCAGCCAAAATCTGGAGTTCGGCCATAGTAAGATTTTATCTGAAGCTATTTCAGCGCTGCCGGAGGCCGAAAAAGATCATCACTGGAAAGCACAAAAGATCCTCGCCGGTCTGGGCTTTAAGCAGAAGGATTTCCAGAGACACCCAAAGGAATTTTCAGGGGGCTATCAGGTCCGGTTGAATCTGGCTAAAGCATTGATTGCCGAACCGGATCTTTTGTTGCTGGATGAACCCACAAATTTTCTGGACATTGTTTCCATCCGATGGATCGAACGGTTTCTGCAAAACTGGCCTCATGAAATCATGCTGATCACCCATGACCGCAGTTTTATGGATGAGCTGGTTACTCACACTTTGGGAATCCATCGCAGGGTGGTGCGCAAAATTGAAGGCGACACGGCAAAGTATTACGATCAAATCGCTCAGGATGAAGAAGTTTATGAGAAGACTCGCATGAAAGACGCCCGTCGGCGCAAAGAAATCGAGCATTTTATCACCCGTTTCAGGGCCAAAGCCAGGCAGGCGAACCTGGTGCAATCCAGAATTAAAACTCTGCAGAAAATGAAAAAAAAACAAAAACTTGAAAAATTAAAAATATTGGATTTTTCCTTCAGCAGCAGTCCATTCCAGGCCAAACATCTGCTTAGCGCCCACAACGTAAATTTTTCCTACGATAAGGAAAATCCGCTCGTTCGTGATTTTAAAATCACAGTGGAGGCCGGAGAACGAATCTGTGTGGTGGGGCCCAACGGAAAAGGTAAATCAACCCTGTTAAGACTGCTGGCCGGGGAACTCTTGCTCGATACGGGTCAGCTTAAATATCATCCGGCTGTCAAAAAAGGCTATTTTGAGCAAAGCACAGTCAAAACACTGGTTAAAGACCGAACCATCCTGGATGAAATCATTTTTTCAAATCCGGATGGTGATCAGCAGCGGGCCCGCAATGTTTGCGGGGCGATGATGTTTCCAGGGGACGATGCTTTAAAAAAAATCAGTGTGTTATCCGGTGGCGAAAAAAGCCGTGTGATGCTAGGTAAGCTTTTGGTGTCTCCAACGAACCTGCTGCTGCTGGATGAGCCGACCAATCATCTCGACATGGAATCCTGCGATGCCCTGCTTGCCGCCATAGATAACTTTGAGGGAACCGTCATTATGGCGACCCATAATGAAATGTTTCTGTATGCACTGGCTCAACGGCTGATCGTATTTCAAAATGACGGCATAGACATTTTTGACGGCACTTATCAGGAGTTTCTGGAAAAGGGCGGCTGGCAGGACGAAAACAAAGGGAATCACAAACTGCAAGAGCCCGGCATCAAACCGGATGCTTCTGAAAAACTCACTAAAAAGGAACTGCGGCGTCAGAGGTCAGAAATTATTTCTGAGCGTTCCCAGATCGTCAAACCGATCCAGCAAAAGGTGCAAGCCGTTGAAAACGAAATCGAAAAAAATGAGCTGGAGCTCAACCGTCTGAACCAATCCATGCAACACGCTGCTCAGAATCAAGAAGGCGCGAAAATCGCGGAAATTTCCCAGGCCATTCACCTGTGCCAGCAAGCCATCGACAGCCTGTTTGAAAAGCTGGAAGAATTGACGCGTGCTCTGGAAATCCGCAAGGCTGAATTTGAAGGTCGTCTTAATAAGCTTGATGAGGATAGTTTTAATGCCTGAAGACTGCTTCCTCCAGGTAAATAATTGACAATAAAGCAATATAGTGGTAGCAATTAGCTGAAATCACTGGGGGAGCCGAAATAATTCGGCTGAGAGGAGGCTCGATGCTTCGACCCCTGGAACCTGATCCGGATCATGCCGGCGTAGGAAAGTTGATATGACAAACGCGATATTCCTTCCTCATCCTCCGGCAAAATTTTGCTTCGGAGGAACTTCAAAATGCTGAAAATTTCTGGTCTGTACAAGCATTTCGGCGACCTCGTTGTATTGGAAAATTTCAATCTCACTGTTTCCCGCAGGGGCTTTACGATTTTAATTGGTCCGTCCGGTTGCGGCAAAAGCACGCTTTTCAATGTACTTACCGGAGTTTTGCCGCGGGAAGGCGGAGATATTTTTTGGCTTGAAAAAAGCTTACCGCACCTGGGAAAAAGTGCTGCTTATATGCAGCAAAAGGATTTGCTGCTTCCTTGGTTTAGTTTGCTCGACAATGCGCTGCTTCCTGCAACGATTGCCGGCTCGGATATGGCCGCCGCCAATACCAAAGCTCAAAAACTTTTTAAGCGTTTAGGATTAAATGGGTTTGAAAATTATCTGCCCGCTCAAACTTCCGGCGGTATGCGTCAACGCTGTGCTCTGGTGCGAACCCTCATGTTTGAGCATGAACTCGTTTTGCTGGACGAACCGCTTTCAGCTCTGGATGCGATTACCCGTTCCAGTTTGCAATCTTTGCTTCTTTTGCTGCAAAGTGAATTCAACAAGAGCATCTTAATGATCACCCACAATATCGACGAAGCCCTGATGCTGGCAGACGAAGTGTTGGTTATGGGTCAACTGCCGATGAAAATTTTGGAGCAATTTGATTTGAGCGGTCCCAAACCCCGTCGTCTGAACGACCCGGAGTTAATTGAAATTAAAGAACATGTGCTCTGCCGTTTACAGGATGAGCTTGAAAATGAAAATCTCTAGATTAATCGCGTTTGCGGGAGCGCTGACGATACTGGCCTCATGGGAAATGGCCTGCAGGGTTTTTGCTATTCCTGATTTTATTCTACCCATGCCGACTCAAATCTTCAGAGTGGCGGTATCACAGGCCAACCTCTTGCTTCCCCATGCCGCAACAACGGCATCGGAAGTGCTGATCGGGATACTTATTTCACTGGCTGTCGCCATACCTCTTTCGGTTGTCATGTTTGCCCATCCGTCGGTCGAAAATACGTTCGCACCATTTTTGGTAGCCTCTCAAGCGGTCCCGGTTTTTGCAATTGCCCCTTTATTGGTGGTGTGGCTCGGCTATGGTATCGCCAGCAAAGTGCTGATGGCTGCCATCATCATCTTTTTCCCGATTACGGTAAACTTGCTGGAAGGATTTAAAAGCTGCGATCAAGAATATCGGATTCTCTTTCATCTAATGGGAGCCGGATTCTGGAAAGCCATGCGTCTGCTGTATTGGAAATGGGCATTGCCGCATTTTTTTGCCGGACTAAAAGTCGGGGTCTCCGTTGCCACCATCGGAGCCGTCATCGGTGAATGGGTCGGTGCACAACAGGGACTCGGTTACCTGATGATTCAGGCCAATGCCAGACTCAGAGTCGATCTCGTATTTGCGGCAATCCTGTGGCTATCTTTGATGGGCGTGAGCATGTGGGTGTTTGTCGGATTTCTGGAAAGGAAGGTTATCACATGGAAACAATTGTAAAATAAACTATGGAAGAATGGAGAAAAAAATGAAAAAAATAAAAGTATACATATTTTTTTCAGTTTGTCTTATTTTGACCTGGACTTCATCCATATATGCCAACCA
>JASFIX010000195.1:0-7316 GCA_050122435.1 Desulfobacterales bacterium | reverse complement strand
GATGATTAAGCCACTGCGCGCCACCTCGGTGCGTCGCATGCTGGCTGCCCGTGGCATGCCGGTTTCATCAATGATAACAGCAATTGTTTTATAGGTTCCCAAATCAATACCGGCATAAAACCGTCTGGCGCCGGTAAAATTCCAGCTATCGGGCTGATTGATGAGCTGACCGAGCTGGTGAATGGGATTCGTCATAAAATACTCCTGGCTATATCATCGGTGGGCGATGGTATGATCACATGGCTCAGCACTAATCCGGTGCCTTCCAGGACATCGATGCCGGCCTCAACTGCCGCCCTAACCGAAGCCACATCACCGGTCAGATACAGAAAAGATTTTCCCCCCAGCCCGGTGGCGCAGCGTATTTCGATGATTTCTACATTGGCGGCTTTTACGCCTGCATCAGCCGCCATAATCGAAGAGGCTACCGAAAATGTTTCGATAACGCCCAGTGAATCAACGCTTTTTATCACTGTTGTTGCCGTGATGGCCGGAAATATGGAAGTATGCACGTTCGGGATTACAAAATCATCGACCAGAAATTCTGCGGCAATCTCTCGACCCACATCGGCGGCGCGTTCAACCGAATCCACATCGCCGGAAACCATTACCATATATTTCCCGGCACATATCGGTTGCGCAAACACCAGTTCAACATCTGCTGTTTTCAGCATTTCATCGCCAGCTTCTACGCCTTTGGCGATGCTGTTCAATTCGATCATACCGATTGCTTTAAGCTCTTCCATATTTCAACCATTCGTCAATGTTCGTCATCGAGACTGAATGATAATTCTTTCATCATCAACTGCGGCTACGGCGCCATCAATACTCGCGTGAATTCGCGCGCCCAGAGCGCCTTCGGGAATTTCACCGATCAGATCACCTTTTTTTACACGGTCGCCCTTGCCAATGACAGGCAATGACGGCTTTCCGAGGTGTTGCTGTAAAAGGATGTTCACTTTATTGACCTGAACTTCTTCGGTAGCAAATTCCGGATGGGTGTCATATTTGGTAACTTCGAGTCTTTCCATAAGGCGCTGTATGGGAACTTTGCGGGTATCGAAAAACGGAGATACTTTATAAGTTTCGCGTTTGGGTTCGCGTTTGACGCCCTCGGCCAGGCATTTTTGCTTGAGTACCGAGTTGATTTCGCGGGGTGATAGCATCATGGGACATGCAAATTTCTCACATACACCGCACTCGGAGCAAATTAGCGCATCTTCGAGAATTTCACCTTCCATCCCGGGTATATATGCCAGGTGCCGCATGATCTTATGGGGCTCAAGCGAGTGCCCGATTAAATTCCGCGGGCAAAGATCCGTGCAACGGGAGCACTGGGTACAGGCGGACTTGGCGATAAAGCGCATGCGTTCCATGTCTTTTTGTTTATCTCTGATGATACTGTGCTGCGGTGGTAAAACGATCAGGCCGCTGGTTGTTTTGGTAACCGGTTCTTGATTAGCGGCAAGCACCTTTCCCATCATGGGGCCACCCATCACGATTTTATAATTATGAATGCGGGGGCCACCTGCCAGCCGGATAACTTCTTCGGCCGCGGTGCCAATCGGAACTTTACAGATGACCGGGTTGTGCACCTCGCCACTAACCGTTAGATAACGATCCGTAACCGGTTGTCCCGCCATGGCGCGGGAGACATTTAACAGAGATTCAACATTACTGACGACCGCCAATACATTCAGCGGGATTCCCCCTTCAGGGACGACCTTGCCGATGACTTCATTGACTAAAATAAACTCATCACCGGCCGGGTAGTAGTCGTCCAGCTCAAATACATTGATTCGCTGGGCGTAACCATTGCCTGCAACTCTAGTTGCCAGTGCTTCCAGGGCGCTGCCATGCTTTGATTTGACGCAAATCGTCCCTTTTGCGGCATTGGTGCAATCCATCATGGTGCTAAGACCATCTAAAATAAGGTCGCTATGATGTTCGATGAGATAGGGGTCACTGACCAGCAACGGTTCGCACGAGGCACCGTTCGCCAACACCTGTTCGACATCAAACTGAACTTTAACGTGAGTTGGAAACCCGGCACCGCCGGCGCCAACAACTCCGGCAGCCCGAATCTTATCGACGATATCCTCTCTCATTTTTTCTTTCCGGCAGCACGACCAGCCATTTCCAGATTGTCTACAATTCCGACCACCACTGCATCTATCGGGATCGGCTTTTCCTTATCAAATGCCTGCATGGCTGGTGTGCCCTGGGTGATGATGACCTTTTCCCCAAAACCGGCGCCAACCTCATCGGCTGCCACCAAAACATTGCCGTCCGGTTTGAGATCCTTTCCCAACGGCTGAATAAACAGCAGCCGCAATGCGGATATCTGGTCCAATTTTTTGGTGGACCAAACGTTTCCGATTACTTCAGCCAGTAACATCCTGTTGTCCCTCCGGCGTGGATTAAAGATTAAATATGATCGGAACCCTTATTGAAGATGCTCTGCCTCTTCAATGGCCTGAATACTTGCCTTGACGTCGGCGATATCACCAAAAATTCCAATCATGGTAATGTGCTGCGGACAAATCCCTTTCAGGTCAAAGACCCGCACTTTGGCCGCCTTTTCGGCGACGTCGGCAGCAGCGATCATGTCGACCACCCTTCCTTGAACAAGCCCAACAGCCGTCGGGCGAATCTCAATTTCCGACAACAGCTTTTTACCGACTGCTCCAGCCCGTTGCCTGATAAATTCAAAAACGCCCGGGGAAGGGTGGGAAATCAATTGGATGTTGAATGCCATATTAGATCTCTCCGCACTTTACTTATCGCGGACGGTAAGATTAGCTCTAACAGTCGAATTCACTTTTGAATAACAATGCTTCGTCATCAAGTCGCAAGGCATTGCCAGTGAACGGCGCACGGCCACGGGGACCTAACCTGGCACGACGTACCGATGTTCGGGCTGAAAGAACCCAATCAATATACCATCCGCTCTAAAGTCTTCCGCAGATTACCCTTCGGTTTTTGGAATGGTGTACTCGATGTCGCCGTGCGGTCTGGGAATGACATGGACCGAAACCAGTTCGCCAACACGTTCCGCTGCTGCACCGCCAGCATCCGTGGCCGCCTTTACCGCGCCGACATCTCCACGCACAAAAACAGACACCAGGCCGCCGCCGACGAATTCGCGACCGACGAATTTAACTTTTGCTGCTTTTACCATTGCATCGGCAGCCTCAATGGCGCCGACCAGACCTCGGGTTTCAACCATACCTAACGCTTGTTCAGCCATTCTCTTTTACCTCCTAATTCTAAAATTAGCGTTTCAATTGAATTGCTCTGGCCTTCATCGACCAATCTCTGGGTGTTTCTATTATGATTGTTGCGGTCCGATCCATTTTTTCTGTTTTTCTGACCGCCGTAATAGTAGCATCACCAATGGGTTGCCCGGCACGATCCAGTGCTGTCACGACATCCCCTTCTTGCGGCAAGGGCCGATATTCATAGGGCATCTCAATAGCGGCCTTATCATCCTCCAGGCTTTCATCGACAATAAAGATTGCCAGGCCGGGACAGATGGGCACACAACTGCGGCAGCCGACACAATTATCCTCAGTCAGCCGCGGTGGGGTGGTGATATCGTCTCCAACCGTAATCGCGTCAAATTTACAGCTGGCTTCACAGGGATTGCAGGGAATGTCTTCCAGGCATTCAAGTACGGCAACAGCGCCTTTGCGGCGCCTGGCCTCGCCCGGGATGCCCGGCCCATTTTTTAGTTCCTCATCCGAAAGAAAACCGGTTCGGGTAGAATCACCGGCCATGGTTATTGCTCCTCCATCATGGTATTCAAATATTCCTTGGCTTTGGCGCGGACTTCTCCATGACTGCCGCTGCGCAGACCGACCATGCTTTGAAGTTGTTCGTCACGCTGCGCCGAGAAGGCAGCATCATCCAGGTAGCCGAGGCTATGCGCAATCGCCAATCCTGCGATCCGGCCTTCGATAATCGCTGTGCTGGCCTCTTCGATGCCGGATGCGTCACCGGCCACGTAAAGGCCTTTAACCGATGTTTCCTGGTTTAAGTCATGGGCCGGCAGTTGTCCGCCTAAAACCGGAGAATAGGCCATTTTACAGCCGGCCATTCTGATCAACTGAGTCGCGGGGTTCAGGCCGACCGCAATACATACCGTATCGACCTCAAATTGTTTCTCGGTACCGGGTATGGGGTTCCAATTATCATCCACTTCGATAATAGTGGCGCCTTCAACCCGCTCCTTACCCTGGGCTTCTTTAATCGTATGGGACATAAAAAAAGGCACCCCAACTCTGGCAATCTTGGCGGCATTGACGGCATAGCCGCCGATTTTGGGAGCCGCGTCGATGACCGCTACAACCCGGGCGCCGGCTTGCAGCATCTGATAGCTGACAATGACGCCGACATTGCCCGAACCGACCATCAAAATGGAATTGCCCGGTCGGATGCCGTGGATATTGGCCATGGTCTGGGCGGCGCCGGCGCCAATAACCCCTGGTAGGGTCCAGCCGGGAAAGGGGATCATGTTCTCGGAAGCCCCGGTGGCCACCAGCGTCTTTTCGGCTTTTACCTGTTCGATTCTGTCGCGAATCATGACATTCAGGGCTCCGTTTTCATAGATACCCAGCACAACGGAATTTAGCGAAACCTCGACACCGAGTTCTCGGGCCTCATCCAGAAAGCTGTTTCCAATGTCGAATCCACGTTCCATGGCGCGATGTTCTTTGGAGCCGAAGAATTTATGGATTTGCTTGAAAAGCTGTCCTCCGGGACGGTCGTTTTCGTCATAGACAACAACATCGACGCCATTTCTGGCGGCTTCCACAGCGGCTGCCAATCCGGCCGGCCCGGCGCCCACACAAATCATTTCGCATCGTCTCACAGTTTACCTCCCGGATAGATCAGGCCCGTTGCCATGCTGCGTTTCAACCTTCATGCCGGCTTTCAGCGGCTCGACACAGGTCCGAATGTTGGGTCTGCCGTCGACGACCATGATACAATCGGTGCAGCGCCCGATCGCACAGAACATACCCCGGGGTTCGTTTCGCCTCGTGGTATAACGATGAATCAGCACACCGTTGCTATGCAAAGCGACGGCAATGGGTTCATCTTCAAAACCCTCCATGGTTTGACCATCAAAGGTAAATTGGATTTTGTTTCCTTTTTCAAAGGTTCCCAGAATGGGATGTTCTTCTATGCGCATGATGATATGTCCTAGAAAAAAATGCCTGAAGTTTTGAAGTGCCTAAAAGAATCCAAACTCTTCACCGAAGGTGTAATTGCTGCCCACCAGCGGGATTCCGGTCATGGCACAGGCTTCTAAAGTCATTGCTCTGAGGTCTTCGCGCTCCATGTTGGCCAGGGCCGTTTTCCCGGCAGCCTTGGCCAGCAGGGTGGCTTCACAGGTCATCCCCTCAATATAGTTCGCAACCCTTTTGGCCGCGGCATCGATATCCAGCTTTTTGCGGCGCTCCGGATCCTGAGTTCCGATTCCGAATGCGCATTTGCCTTCATGGCAACGCAAACAGACCACGCAGCCCATGGCCACCATCACGCCGGTTCCAAGCGCCACTGCATCGGCGCCCAATGCCATGGCTTTGGCAACATCAGAGCCATCTTTGATTCCGCCGGAGACGATCAGGCTGATTTCTTGGCGGACACCCATTTCCTCCAGGGCACGCTCCGCTTGTACCAGAGCGGGCAGGGTGGGAATCCCCAGATGCGTGGAGGCCATCACCGGTGCGGCACCGGTGCCGCCTTCGGAACCGTCGATGACAATTCCATCAGCACCGGTTTTGGCAGCGATTTTGACGTCTTCCTTGACACGGCCGGCGGCAATTTTGACAAAAATGGGGATTTGCCAGTCGGTTACATCGCGCAGTTCCTGAATTTTAAGCACCATGTCGTCGGCCCCGAAAATATCACCATGGCGCGGATGGCTGTGTAAATCGATGCCTTCGGGCAGCTGTCGGAAAGCCGCAATTTCTTTGGTGATTTTGCTTCCCATCAGATGGCCGGACAGGCCTGGTTTGGCACCGATGCCGCAGATAATTTCTATCGCGTCTGCAGCTTCAATGTTTTTTAACGAAAAGCCCATGCGGCTGGGGGTAATTTGGATCACCTGCTTGTAAGAGTTATCGCGTTCCTCAGGCAGCAAACCGCCTTCGCCGTTGTTGATCGAAGTCCCCACAATTTGGGTGGACTTTGCCAGAGCCGTTTTGGCCTCTTTGCTTAAGGCGCCATAGGACATGCCCGAAATCATGATCGGCGTTTCTATCACCAGCGGTTTTTTGGCAAAGCGGGTGCCTAAAACCGTTTGGGTTTTGCAATCTTCGCGATAGGTGTCAATGGACAACCGTGAAAGTTGAGATGGCAGGATCAGCAGATCATCAAAGCTGGGAAATTTGATCGTAGCGCCGCAACCGCGGATGCGATGCTTGCCGGTCTCGGCTTTGTATTTGATTTCGGAAAGTGTTTCGGGGTTCCACACCCCTCTTTGAACATCTTTCGCTCTTACTTTTTTCTCTTTTACTTTTTTTTCTTCTTTTTTTGCCATTATGCTTCAGCCCTTTTTTTATGGGTTGGTTTAAACATGACATAATCATGCCTGCCATAGACTTTCGGCATGATGCTTCTGAAGCTATCAACGCTCTGTTCGATTGCATATTTCTTAAAAAGCGCTTCAACTTCTTTTTTCTCTTTGTCTTCAATGGGCTTTACAGCGACATTGCCGCCGAGTTTTTCCTCGACTTCCGGGTCGAGGACATGGATGACTCCGCCATACATCGACTCACCAATGCCCATGCCGACTTTGCCCAGAATAATGATTCGGCCTCCCAGCGTCATTTTGCCACTCCACATGCCAACATTGCCGCAAACAATTAAATTTCCGCCTTTCATACCCCACCCGGCACGGCTACCGCTGTGACCTTTTATCAACATCGTGCCTCCGCACATTGAGGGCGCACAGTTGCTGCCGGTGTTCATCTCAACGATGACTTCTCCGCTGTCCATATTGTCACAGGTATACAATCCGGTGTTGCCTTTAATGATCACCGTAGGGCCCTGCAGGAAGCCGCCGGTATAAAAGCCGGTACTGCCTTCCACCGTTATTTTGGCCTTACCTTTGAGGGCGGTAGCAAAATTGTGAACCGAGTGCGGGTTTTCCACAATGATTTCATCATTTTGCTGCACCAACTCCCTGAGTTTGCGGTTGACCTCAAGGGTAGGCATTCCTGATATATCTAAACGGACCATACCTTTACACCTCCTGGTTCCATCTCCGTGGCGTAGACATCGGAAATGATAGGGGTTAACGAGATTTG
>JASFIX010000194.1:0-7323 GCA_050122435.1 Desulfobacterales bacterium | reverse complement strand
GGGTTCAGAGGTTAAATTACAGAAAACAGATGTCAGAGGTCAGAAATCAGCGCACAAATGTCAGAACCTCTTTAGCTCTCAACCTTTGAACGCTGAACCCTGAACCTCTGAACCAAAAATTTAAACCACTAATACAGCACACCTTGCAATGCAAGCTAAAATTCATAGCTTAGGGTCTGATTAAAATGGTGAAACATTCAACCGATCTGATTGATCATGAGCTCAAGGCATTCCTTGACTTGTCGTTTTTTATAATGATATAGGCCATTATAACAATAATCGATCCGGCTTTACGGTTTATCGAAGCCTTCTGCAGAAAGGAGAAATCGAAGCTATGGATTCTGAAAGTCTATTGAAAGATAAAATTGTTCTGGCGGTGGATGATGAGGTCGACGTTACCGATACCATCGTAGAGGTTTTGGACATGTGCCTGGTGCGCAAAGCCAATGATTATGAAACCGCCCGTCAGCTGTTGATGAGTTACACGTTTGATATTGTCATCCTGGACATTATGGGCGTAAATGGCTTCGAACTACTAAAGACCTCTGTCAAACGAGGGTTCCCCACCGTAATGCTGACTGCCTATGCATTGACACCGGAGGCACTGGAAAAATCGATTAAACTGGGTGCGGTTTCTTTTCTGCCAAAGGAAAAAATGGGTGACCTGGACGAGTTTTTGGCTGATGTGGTTTTGAAAGGCGGGCAACCGGTCTGGGGCAAGCTCTTTGATAAACTCGGTGAATTTTTTAATAAACGCTTCGGGCCGGACTGGAAGCAGCGCAATAAATTTTTCGAGGACTTCGAGAAATCCATCGCCTCGGAAGAATAAGCTGAATCCGATCAGAAAAAGACCTTTCTTTGCTTAAGTATGAAACTTTCCAAGCAAGAGATCAAAGAAACCCTGATGCGCTGGAATGCGGCCTGGGATAACCACGATCTGGATGGCGTCATGGCGCTTTTTCATGAAGACATCCTGTTTGAGAACTGGACCGGTGCTAAAGCCAAGGGAAAAGACGCATTGCGCAAGGCCTGGGCACCCTGGTTTGAAAATCATGGCGGGTTTCGATTTATCCCTGAAGATACCTTTATCGATGAAGCTGAACAGAAGGTTCTTTATCGCTGGCAGCTCCAGTGGCCGTCTTTTGAAAAAGGCTATGAAGGCCAACCTGAAATACGAAGGGGTGTGGATGTCATCCATTTTAAAGACGGAAAAATCATCCGAAAACTGACCTACTCCAAAACCACCCTCGAGATCGACGGTAATAGGTATCAACTCTCCGTTTCAAGGTCTCGAAGATAAAACTCTGCTTTTGAAGGCCACAGATTTTCGGATTTCAGATTCCGATTAACCATTGAATCTATTGGATTTTGATATATCAGTTTCTCTAAACGCCCACATTGTATGGGTTAAGAGAAATCACCCGCCTTAATTTGATCGATATTTTTGCTTGACAAAAATCGAAATAGCTGTGATATAGCTATCAAATCGTTTTTGGCAAATGAATGAAGTTTATTTATTGAAATTTTTTATATTAATCTAAAGGAGGGTTAACTTATGCCGAAAAAATTCGTATTGATCGCAACTGTTTTTCTATTTTGCACGGGGGTTATAATTGCACCGGCATTGGCGGATTCTTACAAGGTGGGGGCTGTCTTTTCGGTTACCGGCCGCACCTCATTTTTAGGCGATCCTGAGAAAAAAACGGCCGTTATGGTGGCTGAGCAAATCAATAAAGCCGGCGGTATCAATGGAAAAAAACTGGAGCTTATCTTATATGATACCGAAGGCGACGCTACCAAAGCAAATCTGGCGGTTAAAAAATTGATGAATCAGGACAAGGTTTGCGCCGTAATAGGCCCCTCTTTGAGCGGGACTTCCATGGCGGTTGTGCCCCTGGCCGCGCAATACAAGACACCCCTGGTTTCCTGTGCTGCCAGCTATAAAATTACCTGGGACGACAAGGCCAGTAAGCCGAGACACTGGGTTTTTAAAACACCTCAAACCGACACGATGGCGGTGGATGCCATTTATACTCACTTAAAAGCCCGGGGAATCAGTAAAATCGCCGTCATGAGCGTTACCACCGGTTTTGGCAAAAGCGGTCACGGCGAACTGCTCAAACTGGCCGCGAATTATGGCATCAAGATTGTTGCCGATGAATCTTATGGACCCAAAGATACCGACATGACCGCCCAGCTGACTAAAATCAAAGGTGTCGGCCCCGAGGCAATTGTCAACTGGTCAGTCGGTCCCACCCAGGTGGTGGTACTGCGTAACTGGAAAGACCTGGGCATGACAAGTATTCCGTTCTATCAGAGCCACGGCTTCGGAAGCCGCAAAAACATCGAACTGGCTGCCGGTGCGGCCGAAGGAGTATACTGCCCGCTGGGTGCCGTTAATGTTGCTGCGATTTTGCCGTCAGGCCACGTTCAAAAGAAAGTGACCATGCAATATATGAACGATTATGCGGCTACATACAATGAACCCTTAAGTTCATTTGGCGGGCATGCCTGGGATGCGCTGCATCTGGTTGCCAGTGCGCTTAAAGCAGTGGGTTGTGACCGCACCGCGATTCGAGATTATCTCGAAAACAAGACCTCCGGCTTCGTAGGTCAGCATGGTGTTTTTAAATATTCACCGACTGACCATATCGGCCTGGACAAGGACGCATTTTTAATGGTTGTGGTCAAAGACGGCGACTGGGCCCTGGCTAAGTAATTATCATAACATAACTATTTACAATCCCCGTGAGGGTGGTATATAGGTACCACCCTCACTTTTTATTGATTAAAGACGAAAGATCAATGGAAGAATTTACCCTGACAAGCCAGCTTTTCCAGTATCTGATCACCGGGCTGACGGTTGGCAGCATCTATGCCATGGTGGCCATTGGCTTTAATATCATCTACAATGTGACGGAGATCATTAATCTGGCCCAGGGCGAGTTTGTCATGCTGGGTGGATTGATCATGGTTTTTTTCCATGTCGCCGCGGGATTACCCCTATACCTGGCATTTCCATTGACGGTTATCTTTGTTACTCTGGTAGGCATGTTACTGAATCGTCTGGCCATTCGTCCCGTCCGCCAGCCTTCAGTTTTGACATTGATCATCGCAACGATTGCCGCCTCGTTCATCATTAAGGGTATTGCCATGTTTATCTGGGGCAAAGACCCCTTTGATCTGCCCGCCTTTTCCGGTCGCACGCCGATTAATTTTTTGGGCGCCATCATCCAGCCTCAATATTTTTGGGTGGGGGGATTTTTGATTGTCATCGTGATTTTGCTGACGTTTTTCTTTGAAAAAACCATCATCGGCAAGGCTATGAGCGCCTGTGCCGACAATCCTGATGCTGCCAGCCTGGTCGGTATTAATGTCAACCACATGATATTATTGTCTTTTGCGCTTTCGGCGGCAATTGGCGCAGTTGCCGGTATTACGGTAACGCCTATTTCTTTAATGGAATATGACCGCGGTGCCATGCTGGCCATAAAAGGATTCGGTGCCGTCGTACTGGGGGGTCTGGGTAGTTTTCCGGGCGCTATTCTCGGCGGATTGATCATGGGGACCATTGAATCCTTTGGGGCGGGCCTTGTTCATTCAGGGTATAAAGACGCGTTTGCTTTGATTGTACTGCTGGCAGTGCTGTTTTTTAAACCCAGTGGACTGCTGGGCAGCATTGAAATTACAAAAATTAAAAAATTCTAGACATGTTACGGATTCGCACTTTCCCGATCGCTATTTTTGCACTGTTCATCATCCTTTTCCCGTGGATTGCTCGCTTCATCCCCGGGATTGGACATTATCCCGACCTCATGATCTTTGCCGGCATTTATTGTTTGATGACTATCGGTCTCAGCCTGCTGATGGGCTATGCCGGACAGATATCTCTCGGCCAGGCGGCCTTTTTCGGTATCGGTGCTTATGTATCCGGAATTCTGACGGCTACTTACGGTCTCAACCCATGGCTCTGCATGGTATTCGGCATGATTGTCGCTGCGCTCGTGGCGGTTGTTGTGGGGGTCCCCTCCCTGAAACTGCACGGACATTATCTGGCGATGGCCACCCTGGCATTTGGCATCATTGTATTTATTGTCTTCAACGAAGAGGTGGCGTGGACCGGTGGTCCGGACGGCATGAGCGGTATCCCGGTATTAAGCCTGTTCGGATTTGCGTTTGATTCGCTTGAAAAGTATTATTACCTGGTCTGGTTTTTTGTCTTTGCTGTTTTTATTTTTACCATTAATTTGATTCAATCTCGCTCCGGACGGGCCTTACGCGCCATTCATGCCAGTGCGGCGGCTTCAAACGCCATGGGTGTGAACGTCTCCCGATTCAAGATAATGGTCTTCGTCTATTCGGCTATTCTGGCCGCACTTGCTGGAAGCCTGTATGCCCATTATCTAAACTTTATCAACCCCACCACCTTTGACTTGTTCTTTTCGATTAAACTGCTCATCATGATCGCGCTGGGGGGCATGCATGATATCTGGGGCGCGATCATCGGTGCGTTTCTGATTACATTTTTGAGTTTTGAATGGCTTCATTTCTTTGAAGAGTTTGAGGTCATCGTCTACGGTTTTATTCTGCTTGTGGTAACGATTTTCCTGCCCCACGGGCTTGTGGGCATCCCCCACATCATAAAAGACTGGTTGAGGAGATAAACGGTTGTTGAACGAACAGCCAACAGAGAATATCCTTGAGGTGGAAGATGTCATAATGGCCTTTGGCGGCCTGATGGCGTTGATTAACCTCAACTTTCAGGTCGAAAGCGGCATCATCAAGGCCATCATCGGTCCCAATGGCGCGGGTAAAACCACCCTGTTTAATGTTATTACCGGGATATTCCCGCCAACCGAAGGTGTCATCCGCTTTAAGAACACGCTCATCGAAAACCTCAAAGCCCATGAAATTTCCAAACTCGGTATTTCACGCACCTTTCAGACGGTTGAACTGTTTACGAACATGACGGTCCTGGAAAACGTCATGGTCGGATGCCATAACCGTATCAAATCCGTGTTTTTTGCTGACGGTCTGCGGTTGCCTCAAATTAAAAAAAAGGAGGCGCAGATGCGTGACAGGGCCATGGAAATCCTTAAATTCATTGGGCTCGGCCATAAATTCGACGAATCCGCCGACAGTTTGCCACTTGGCGAACGGAAAATTTTGGAAATCGGCCGGGCGCTGGCCACCGAACCTGAACTCATCTGCCTGGATGAACCCGCCGCCGGTTTGAATGAAACTGAAACCCGGACGGCGGCCGATTTGATCCGGCGCATTAAAGAACAGGGCATAACCGTTTTGCTGGTGGAACATGATATGAAAGTTGTCATGGACATTTCCGACCATATCATGGTGCTCAATTACGGAGAAAAAATTGCAGAAGGTTCTCCCGCAGAGGTTCAAAATGATTCAAAGGTGATCGAAGCCTATCTGGGGAGTGAAGAGGAGAACCATGCTTCGCATTGAAGATCTTTATGCATACTATGATTCGATCGCGGCATTAAAAGGTGTCTCGATCGAGGTGCCCAAAGGTAAAATTGTTTCGATCATCGGCGCCAACGGGGCCGGTAAATCTACCCTTTTAAAAGCCATCTCCGGGCTCATCAAAACCCAGCAAGGCCGCATCGCCTATAAAGACAGTGATATCGTCGGTCAGCCGGCCAATAAAATTGTGGCGCTGGGCATCTCCCAGGTACCGGAAGGCCGACAGATATTCGCCCATCTAACCGTCCAGGATAATATTCATCTGGGTGCCTACCTTTATTTTAAACGCCGCAATCGGGCTGAGATTGAGCAGCGAATCGAGGAAGTGTATCAGCTGTTCCCCATCCTCAAAAGAAGATTCAAACAGGTTGCCGGTACCCTGTCCGGGGGCGAGCAGCAGATGCTGGCGATTGCCCGGGCTTTGATGGGCCGCCCTGAACTTCTTTTATTGGACGAACCTTCCATGGGCCTGGCCCCGCTAATTGTCCGCGAAATATTTGCAGTCGTCAAAAAGCTCAATGAAGCCGGCACCACCATCTTACTGGTTGAACAGAATGCCAAGGCTGCCCTGAACGTGGCCAAACACGCTTTTGTCCTTGAAACCGGCGAAATCGTACTGGAGGGTTTGGCGACTGAACTTTTGGATAATCCCAAGGTCAAAGAAGCCTACCTAGGCGGCTAAAAAAAGCGGCCTTAAGGCCCCATCTGATGTCCGATAGCTGTGTTAAGAACCGACTCAAAATGCTCACGTACCATAAAGAGTTAGCCCGTATGCCCGTTGAGCCCGTTAGCCGGTTTAATTTAAAAAATCCACTCAATATCTAGCTAGGCTGTTAAGTAGTCACGCTATACCGCGCCTTGTTGAATGCCTTTGATTGCATAAAATTAGATGTGAAATCCCGCCATCTGGCGGGACTCTCGAACACCAGATGGGGCCTCTAAGTCGCTTTTACTTTTCATAAAGATTTTATTGTTTGTTATTGTTGCGGGAAATCAATTTTTTGCTTCTCAGCAGGAAATTATACGCCCGAAAAGAGGAAATTCCGAATGGTTTAGCGACTTTCTTTCTTGACACACCCGGCGCCTTCCTTTATATTCCACTACTTATACCTAAAGCGTATACTGTATACGAATTTATCATTTTACCAACATAAAACCTGTGCTAGGAGGGGAAAAATGGAATTTAGTTTGCCCGAGGAACTTGAAATTCTGAGAAATACGGTGCACGATTTTGCAGAAGAGAAAATCGCGCCCTTTGCCGATGAATGGGATGAGAAGCATTATTTCCCCTACGAAGAGGCTGTCAAGCCGATGGGCGAGTTGGGCTTATTCGGCACCGTTATCTCTGAAGCATATGGTGGATCAGAGATGGGCTGGCTGGCAGCCATGATTATCACAGAAGAAATCGCCCGGGCGTCAAGCTCTCTCAGGGTTCAGATTAATATGCAGACCCTTGGATGTGCCTATACCATCGAAAAATACGGTAGCGAGGAATTATCAAAAAAATATATACCCAAACTGGTCAGCGCCGAATATATGGGTGGATTTGCCATGACCGAGCCGGACGCGGGCTCTGATGTCATGGCCATAAAATCCCGGGCTGAAGATAAAGGCGATCACTGGCTCTTGAATGGGTCCAAGACCTGGATCTCCAATGCCGATGTGGCCGACGTTGTCATTTATTATGCTTACACCGATCGGGATGCGGGCTCAAAGGGCTTGTCGGCCTTTGTCGTTGAGCTTAAAAATTTCAACGACGTGCGTACCACGGCTTTGGACAAGTTAGGATCCCGATCTTCACCCACTGGAGAAATCTATCTGACCGATACGAAAGTG
>JASFIX010000193.1:0-7324 GCA_050122435.1 Desulfobacterales bacterium | reverse complement strand
GCTGTTTTTGGTTGCCTTGCGCTCTTTAAGATTCAAAATGTCAGATTGAATACATGAAAGCAGATCGGTGCATTCCGGATCCTGGTAGATTTCATGCATTTCAAAATCAAAACCGCTGATCACCGTAAAAAAATCCTTACCGTGGGTTCCCAGGGATGCGAGCAAACGGTTGCCTTCTTCCAGATGCAATTCCGTGGTGATTTTGGTCGCCTGAGCGTATTTCCGTTTAATGTGGTGCATTTGCTTTTCAGAAACGATATCTCCCCAGTATTCGCGACAGGGATTCAGCAAAAATAAGTTCAATTTTAAATGTTTTGATAGGGCAAAAAAAGCCTCCAGGTGAAAAAGCGGCAGATAAGAGATGCCAAATATAAATACGCGCTCTGGAAGATTCTTGAATTGGGCCCTTTCAGTGTTTAAATTAGTTATCAAATCACGCTGCAGCCTGGCCCGGTGCCGGTTTTCTTCACCTTGAATCAGTTTGCGCCATAGTTGTGCCTGCCACTTATCCTCGGGATGCGCTTCATCAGGGCTTTGTTTGCCCCGTTCCCATTGTAATATCATTTCAGGGCGAAACACCTGGTACTGATCGTATATATCGGCCAGTTTGCTTGAAAGCTGTAAGCGCTTGAGATGGTTGTCATCTTCAGCCAGATAGGCTTCCAGACGATCAAAGCCGGGCAGGCGGATACATTCCGGAATAACTTTCATAATTTTAAAGGTCATTCGATCGGGGTCCAAAGAGGGCGGCTCCTGGAAGTTCGGCAGTGTCTGTTGGGCGATTTCTTCCAAAAAGGTGTTGGGAAATGGGAATCGAATATTGGCACAAATACCGTTGTGCCTGGCAAGCTCTAAAGATATCCATCGCGCCATGCCGGTACTCTGGATGACGATAATCTCAGCATCGAGCGCAGATGACCCAGGGGTTTTGACAAGTTGGGATAGCTTCTCCGCAAGGATCTCAAGTTTGTTGCTGGTAAAAATGTTTAGGCCGGACATGATATTTGAATTTTTAATCTAGTGACAAAAATCTGCGGATAGTCTTGGTTTATGAACTCTCCGATCTATCGGGAACTTGGGACATGATATATTCTGCTATGGCCGTAATGGTCAGCGCGGGATTTACACCTAAGTTGACAGGGACATTGGAACCATCGACTACATAAAGATTCGGGTAGCCGTGAAGCTGGCCGTTAAAATCAACAACGCCATCCGCTGCGGAGTCACTCATGGCACAGCCACCTAAAATGTGGGCTGTCGATGAGATATCAAACAGGACTTCAGTCCATGCGCTCATCGGTTGTCCATTAATCTTTTCCCCCATTCGCTTTGCGACCTCATTGGCGATAGGGATATATGAAGGTATTTTTTGGCTTTCAGGTGAGATTTCAGAATTTATCGTTTTTTTGCCCAGCCGCCACCAGCGGCGTTTATAATTAAACTGAAAATTATTTTCCGCGGTCTGCATGACCAATAGAATGGGTGTACGAGCCCCCCAGCCGAATATCCAAAACGATTTTAAGAACGCCAATGGATGCTTCAAGATATTACCGAGAAAACGAATCACGCGGGGTAAACGTCCGCCACCGCCGGTAAGTATGGTCACTAAACTTCCCATTACATCCGACCCCTTGTTGTACCGTACCACCTCTATGTGTGTTTTTTGATCCGGGTAAATTCCCGATGTAATGGCAATATGATTTGAATAATCTGCTTTGGGGTCATTGGCCGTTATGGTCAGCAGCGCTTCGGAATTTGTTCGAACTGAATGGCCTAGATTATTTGAAATGTTGGGGAGCAATCCTTGGGTCTTACATTCAAAAAGCAATTTTATTGTTCCCAGAACGCCACCGCTAAATACCACACCACGGGCGAACATCTTCTTTTGAGGATGCCGAAACCCGGTGGATCTTTCGGTGATAACTTCATAACCCGCTTCCGCCGGTCGCACGCCGGTAACTTCGGTTTCCGGATGTATCTCTACACCATATTTTTTTTCTGCCAGGTACAGGTAATTTTTGTCTAGCGTGTTTTTAGCGCCTATCGGGCATCCAATCATACAGGCTCCACAAAAGTTGCAGCCCGTTCTTTCGGGCCCATCACCGCTAAAATAAGGATCTGGAACCGTTTTTTCCGGTTCGCCAAAGAAAACGCCCACATCGTTGATATGAAATGTGTCTTCTCCACGAATTTCTTTGCCAATTTCAGCTAAAATTTCATCCGCTTCTCCGACGGTGGGACAGCGGGTTGCGCCTAACATGTGTTGGCCGAGCTCATAAAAAGGCATTAATTTTGCCTTCCAGTCCCCCGGCCCCCATTCCGGTTTTTGAAAAACCTCATCCGGTGGTACGAGGAGTTGATTGGCATAAACCAAGCTGCCGCCCCCCACCCCGCCTCCGTGGAGAATAAAAACGTGACGCATCAATGTCAGCATCTGAATGCCATATAATCCCAGTCGCGGTTTCCATAAGAATTTGCGCAGATTCCAATTGGTGGCGGGAAAATCTTTGGTATCAAAGCGTCGGCCTTTTTCCACTACGGCAACACGATATCCCTTTTCAGCCAAGCGAAGCGCTGACACGGACCCACCAAAGCCAGAACCAATTACAATATAATCGTACAAAGCACCCTCCGCGAATGAATAATGGATTTAAAATGAAATCATCAGTACCGATAGGCAAATATTCATCTTTTTCTGTTTGATATTAAAGAATTATGGTTTAAAAAACATAACCTGTCAATAAGATGCCGATAAAGAAAATTTCACAGCAAAATTTAGGTACAATAAAATACCACAATGGAGTATTTTTGGTAGCTTACCCCTACTTCAGAAATGGGGTGTTTTCTAATTTAAAATACATACTTTACCCTATGGATTAATCAGCCCAGTTGACATATTGTGGCTTGAAATATATCCGCTAACCCCGATCAGGAGGTGCTATGGCCAAGGAGGGAAGTTCAGCTGCAAAGAAACCTTTTTGGAAAAGAGCGATGAAGCCTGCCATTTTGATTGCCCTTGGCATCCTAATCGCCTTCCCATTATTTAGCATGTCCTATTTCACCATGGTTCGCACCTCAACTCCTGATTTTTGCGCATCATGCCACGAAATAAAGCCCGCGGTGGTGGCATGGCGCTCCTCCACACATTCCAACAATGCTTCAGGTGTCGTCGTCGACTGCATGGACTGCCACCTGCCCGCTCCCCAGGACACCTTCGATTTTTTCTTTGCCAAGACCTATCACGGCATCAAGGACGTGGTTATTCACTTTTTTGTTGGAGAATATGACAGGGAAAAAGCGCGCAATAATGCTTATGTCGCTTTTGAAAACAGCGAGTGCCAGAAATGCCACCGCAATTTGCTGCACATGCCATATAAACGCGGTGCCATGTTGGCCCACCGCTCAGTGCTATATGCAAAACCGGGATATGAGAAAAAATGCATCGATTGTCATTATGATCTGGTGCATTCTGAAAAAGGCCTGGTGATGTTTCGCCAGACCCGGAAGGTACCTTACCAGGCCAAAGGGCTCAGACAACTATAAATCTGTTCAAAGAGAACTTTCTTCTACCATAAAAACATCAATTGAAAGGAGCTAGACCCATGAGGCGAACATTGCTGTTTCTCACCATCGGTTTGCTGGCCGTCAGTCTGATTGTAGTTGCCGCCATGGCTCAGCAACCCAATTTTGCCAAGGTCAAGGAATACCGGATCGAGCGCAGTGTCCCGCCGGAAGCCCAGGCATGTATTGAATGTCACCGCGCAACGACACCCGGTGTTTTTGCGGACTGGGCCAAGAGCCGCCATGCCAACGCCAATATCACCTGCCTGGACTGCCACCTGGTCCAGCCCGGTGACCGGGACATCGCACAGGATCATGAGAAATACTATAGCCGATCGGATATGCCCTGGGGAGAAGCCAAATACAAAATGCCCATCGCCTCGATTGTGACTCCCAAGGACTGCTCCCGCTGCCACCCGGATGAGGCTACCCAGTACAGCAAAAGCAAACATGCCAATACCATCGAAATCATGTGGAAGCTGGACCCCTGGTTAAACAAGGGCATGAACTCGGACAATGAGCGCAAGACCGGTTGCTTCAACTGTCACGGCACGGTAATCAAGATCGATGAAAACGGCAAAATCGATCCAGGCACCTGGCCCAACGCCGGTGTGGGGCGGCTCAATCTGGATGGCAGCAAGGGCGCCTGTACCTCGTGTCACACCCGCCATCGGTTCTCCGTGGCCGAAGCCCGTATGCCGGAGGCCTGTGACCAGTGCCATCTGGGTCCGGATCATCCCCAGATCGAAATCTATGAAGAGTCCAAGCACGGTACCATTTACCATGCCTACAAGTCCGAGTACAATTTCAATGCAGCCGGCGGTACCTGGACACCGGGTGTGGATTACCGGGCACCTACCTGTGCAGCCTGTCACATGTCCGGCGCCGGAAAAGAGCCTACCAGCCACGATGTGACCTCGCGGCTCTCATGGGAAACCCAGGCACCCCTGACGGTTCGTCCCCAGGACTTCAAAGCTTTTCCCTCTGGAACCAACTGGCAGGATGAACGCCAGAAAATGAAAAACATCTGCAGCGCCTGCCATGGCAACGCCTGGATCAATGATTTCTATGATGGTTTCGACAAGGCGGTGGAAGAGTATAACGAGGTTTACTTCAAACCAGCCAAGGCCAAACTTGACGAACTTTACGAAAAGGGCCTTTTGGATAAAACCAAGTTTTTCGATGAACGCCTGGAGGTCGAGTACTACGAACTGTGGCACCATGAAGGCCGGCGGGCCCGCATGGGCGCTATGATGATGGCTCCTGACTACGCCTGGTGGCACGGTTTCTACGAGTGCAAGCTACGTTTTGCCAACTATATGGAAGAGGCCAACCATCTAATCGAAACCGGCAAAAAAGCTTACATCTCCAAAGATTTTCCCAACGCCACTGGAGACACTCAGCGACCCAAAGAGATTTTCAAAGAATAGCATCGTTCATCTTTAACCAAAAACCCTGCAGCCAGCATCGGCTGCAGGGTTTTTGGTTTTTTGATGATGGCAAAGGGCAAAGGGCAAAGCGCATAGCGCTAAATACTTTCCGACGCTTTGCGCTATGCTGAACTTATTCCCATCGGTTATCCCCCTTATGCTCCAGGTCAATCGTGTCGTCTTGGCCCCCCATCGCTGCTTTGCTGTCATGATTGACATTGAAGGATGCTACTGTGCCCCGCTCGCTGATAAAGGAATTTAAAAGCCAGCTGATTACGCTGATGAGCAAAGATCCGAAAATAGCCGTCCAGAAACCATAGACGTCAAATCCCGGGATAAGGCCTGAAGCCATCTTTAGCATGAGTGCATTAATGATAAAGGTAAACAGGCCGAGGCTGAGGATGTTAATCGGAAGCGTAAGCAGCAGTGCAATCGGTCGGAAGAAAGCGTTCAGGATTCCCAGCATGGCTCCGGCAAAAATGGCCGAAAGAAAACCGCTGACCCGAATCCCATCCAGCAAGTAAGCTGTGGCCACGATAGCGGCTGTTGTGGTCAGCCAGCGAATCAAAATGCCCGGCATGAGGTATCCCATTAAAAAAGCATCTCATTCGCTACGAAGAGATGCTGTATAAATCATGTGATAGCCGTATTAATTGAAGCGGTCATGAAGCTTATTGACCTTATCCAACCCGTTGCTCCTTGAAGCCAAAAACCTATATAAGCATTTGGTATGGTTGGAAAATCGGATTAAAAGCGCTAAAGTTGATTGTTGATTTTCTCCCTTAACAGATGAGAGCATCTGAACGTAACAACCCTGCGCCTATCCAGTATCATGTCGTCTCCGGTGGCAGGGTTTCTTCCGCGGCGTTCATTTTTGTCCTTGACACAAAACTTTCCAAATCCGCTGATTAAAACATCTTCGCCTCTTTCCAAGTTGCTTTTGATCAATTCTAGCAAAGTTTCAAGCATTTCGGCGGATTTGTTTTTAGGGTATCCAAGTTGCTCATGGACAGCATCAACTATCATTGCTTTTGTGAGTGTCATCGTTCACCTGCTCCTCGGAAGTATTAATGGCCTAAATAATTTGCACGCAAGTGCTAACTTAAATAGGTGGGGTTTGTCAAGAAATATCTTAAATTTAAGCAAATAATTGTTAAACGATTGCGAAAAGCATGCCAGAGAAAGGAGAAATTCCGATATATTTATTGAATTAATAAAAGCATACGTTATTGCGGATTACGGTCGCATATCTTAGCAATCAAAACTGCCACTGTAATTATTTATTAATATAATTTATATATGTTAACCAGAAATATTAAAGTTTGACTTTTATTATATAGCCTAGGCTAAAGACAAATATTTTTAGAAAGATAACACATTGCCCGGTTTCAACAACTTCGGAGCGATCCCTTTGCTTCAGTTTCTACTGTTCTACTGCAATCCGATTTTTGTTGGCTTCAAATGTTTTGGGCCCTATACCCGGAACTTTCATGAGATCTTCCGGCTGTTTAAAAATACCATGGGCTTTACGAAACTCAATGATGGCCTCTGCCTTTTTTTCTCCGATTCCTTTCAGATCCATTAACTCATCTGCCGATGCCGTGTTGATATTGATTTTTTTCAAATCTTCGGCACAAAGATTTGGAAGCCCGGCAAAGATAAAAACCAAAACGGCAATTATTGAAACCCAGGATTTTAAATTTCGCATTTGAGACCTCCGATAGGTAGGGGTTGAACCGCTCAACTTAGAAGTGGTATCAAAACCCCATCTCAGGCCCAACGGCTGCGTTGCAGGCCTCCGGTAAATGCTCACATACCCGTGTATGCTGCGCTTTTCCGATCGGCCTGACGCCTTGCCCTTGAACCTGATCCGAGGTTTTGAAACCACTTCAAAGTAAGGCCAAAGCAAATCAGCCACCCTTTCTTGATGGGTGGCTGATTATCGAGACTATTACATGATGGAGTATGGCGCTTATTGAGCGATTATTTGATCCTTAATTCTGTTATAGGTACCAGGGCCGATTCCCGGAACTTCCATGAGTTCTTCAGTTAGTTTAAAGGGACCGTATTTCTGGCGGTGTTCAACGATTCTAACGGCATATTTAGGCCCGATCTTTTGCAATTTAGCCAATTCCTGGGCTGATGCCTTGTTAATATTGACTCTTTCGGCTTCCTGACCCCAAACAGGACCGATGAAGGCCAAAAGAACCAAAAGAGTGGCAGAAACTGCGATTAATCGTTTATAGGTTGTCATACACTACAATCTCCTTTTTTAAATTTAGAGATTATCTTATAAAATAAGACCAGCGGTCACAATACGGCAAGTGTCGTAT
>JASFIX010000192.1:0-7341 GCA_050122435.1 Desulfobacterales bacterium | reverse complement strand
ATCTTTGAAAAATTCTTCAAAAAATGGATCCATGCCAAAACCCGAGAAGGGGTTGGCACGCTTGCGGACTTCATAAGAGGAGCTTATATTTACCACAGCCGGGCTGACCTTGCGTACCGCCTTTACTACCGGGCTCTCGCGTTCGCTTTGCAGACTGTGACCGTGTTGTGGCAAGGCCAGCAAGAGAAAAAGTGATAGGAAAACAAAAAGGGTAAAACCGGTTTTATTTTCGATCCGCATTAAGTAAGGGTGCATATCTCTCCTTCCGGCAACTCAATCCTAAATTAATTTAAAATTACAGCCTAATTTGGATGCTAAAATATAAACATCGCGCCATGAAAATAAAGACGGCCGCTTCAATTTTTTGAGTTAATCTGATAACATGGCCCAAAAAATCCGTTGTGCCGGTGAGCCCGTTATCGCCTTGTCTTGTTGGCCGGTAGGAAGAATAGAATCAGAATTTTTTCCAATTCTTACGGGCTAAACCGGCTCAACGGGCAACCGGCAAACCTGTTATGGTGCCTTGCACCATAAGCGAACCCTATGAGCACGAAAACAATCGAAGATATTTTTCCGCTGGTTGAAAAACCCAGCCGTTATCTGGGGGGCGAAATCAATCAGATCAAAAAGGACCTGGACCGCGTTAACCTGCGTTTTGCACTCGCCTTTCCGGATCTTTATGAGATCGGCACTTCCCATTTCGGAATGCAGATCCTGTATCATATTCTCAATGCCCATCCGGACATTGCCGCCGAGCGGGTCTTTGCCCCCGCAATGGATATGGGCCATCATCTGAGGAGCAACGGGCTGCGCCTATTTTCTCTGGAATCCCGCTGGCCGCTCGATCGATTCGATATTATCGGATTCAGCCTGCTTTATGAACTGAACTACACCAATATTTTAAGCATTCTGGAGCTGTCCGGCATCCCGTTCTACGCCGCTCAACGGGATGGCGCTTTTCCGCTGATTATTGCGGGCGGCCCCTGCACCTGCAACCCGGAGCCGGTTGCCGATTTTTTTGATGCCATTGTCGTCGGAGACGGTGAAAAAGTTGTCCTACAGCTGGCTGAAGGCTGGTTGGAATGGAAAAAGAACTCCGGCGACGATAAAGACGCGCTTTTAAAGCGCTGGTCAAAAATTGAGGGTGTTTATATTCCTTCTTTTTTTAAGCCACAATATGATGACTGCGGTTTTCAGAACCTGAAGCCGCAATATCCGGATTATACGCGGGTGACCCGAACCCTGGTGGCCGATCTGGAACAGGTGCCTTTTCCGGATAAACCCATAATCCCCTTCGGCAAACCCGTGCATGATCGGCTGCGGCTGGAGGTTGCCAGAGGCTGTACCCGGGGTTGCCGGTTCTGCCAGGCCGGCATGATCTACCGGCCGGTGCGGGAGCGCTCGCCCGATTCGCTGCTTGCCATTTGTGATCAATCCGTCAGTGCCACCGGATACGAAGATCTTTCTTTGCTGTCATTAAGTACCGGCGACTACAGTTGTATCGTGCCGTTGATGTCGCGTTTGATGTCGCACTATGCGGCTGAGAATGTAGCGGTTTCTCTGCCCTCCTTGCGGGCCGGAACCCTGACGCCGGAGCTGATGAAACTGATCAAGACCGTGCGCAAAACCGGGTTTACCATTGCTCCAGAAGCCGGCAGCCAGCGGCTGCGGGACGTGATCAATAAAAATATCACTGAAACCGAAATTATGGCAACGGTCAAGGATGCCTTTGACCTGGGATGGCAGGTTATCAAACTGTATTTTATGATCGGGCTTCCGACCGAAACCGTCGAGGATTTAAAAGCCCTGGAGGATTTAGTCAAAAGCCTGCGAAAAATCAAAAACCCCACCGGGCGCCGGGGAAAGATCAATGTCAGCGTGGCCACCTTTATTCCCAAACCGCATACCCCGTTTCAATGGGCCTCCCAGCTGTCTCTGGCCGAATCCGAAGACCGCTTAGAGCGGGTAAAGGATGCGCTAAAATTGTCGGGCATTCAGATCAAATGGCAGAACCCGAAAGTCAGCTGGCTGGAGGGGGTCTGGGCCCGCGGCGATCGAAAACTGAGCCGGCTGTTGGTAAGCGCCTATCATAAAGGCTGCAGGTTTGACGGCTGGAGCGATCGATTCCGATACGACCTGTGGACAGAGGCCTTTGCCGAAGAAGGACTGGATCCTGATTTTTATACGCTTCGGCCGAGAGATGTCTGTGAGCCGTTGCCCTGGGACCACATTGACACCCGGGTGACCAAAGCGTTTTTAGCTGCCGAATGGGAAAACGCAAACGGAGGAACCTTTACGGCAGATTGCCGGGTTGATGATTGCAACCAGTGCGGTGTCTGCGACTTTGAACAAATCGAGCCTTTAACCCACAGCGCCTTAAAAAACAATAACGCACGGCCGAACCGGTCCGCTGCTGGGAAATCACCGGCTTTCAAAAAACTCGCCGTTTTTTACAGCAAGCTGGACGGGGCCCGCTATTTCGGGCACCTCGAACTGGTCAACATTTTCCAGCGGGCTTTAAAACGGGCCGGAATTGCGGTTCGGTTTTCAGAGGGATTTCACCCCAAGCCTAAAATCTCATTTGATGACCCGCTGCCGGTGGGCATCGAAAGCCAGCAGGAGCAATTTGTGATAACCGTAGCGGATACCGTTCGCCCACGGGATGTGAAGGCCGCGTTAAACGCTCAACTGCCCGCCGGGCTTGAAATTATCCATTGCCAATTAGCTCCCCAAAAGGCACCAGTTCCTTTTCGCAAACGCATCCGTTATCGGGTTGCCCTGCAAGAAGCGCTTTTCGATAAAACCCGGTTAAACGCTTTCAACGAAAGGCCGGATTTTTACATAACGCTCATCCATCGAAAAGGAAAGTTGAAAAAGATAGATTTAAAAGATATTGTAATAAATAGTGAATTGCTCGACTCGAGCCATCTGGAGCTAACCCTGCAATCGGAGCCGGGAAAAACCGTGCGGCCGTTTGATGTTCTTCGCCACATTTTCAAATTAAGTGACGCCCAGGTCAAACAGGCGACGATTACAAAGCTAAGCGCCTAGCGCATGGAGCAAAGCGGTTAATTTTTGTTTTTACCACTCGAAGAATTTATCGCTGTGCGCTCTGCCCTTTGCGCCTTGCGAAAAAGCGGAGCTTTTTAAAATGTATAAACAACTCATCATCAATGTTTCGGATCATGAGACCCGGGTGGCACTGCTGGAAGACGGGACCATCGTGGAATTATATGTGGATCGCGGGGATGATTCCGATGTCGCCGGCAATATCTATAAAGGCAAAGTGCTGCGGGTGTTGCCCGGAATGCAGGCGGCGTTTGTGGATGTCGGTCTTAACCAGGCAGCATTTATTTATGTGGATGATGTTTATACAAATGATATTGAGGAGTATAAATACCTGTTTCAAATCGATGACGGGGAGTTGCCGGCAGAACCCGAAAGCAATCCGGAACCGGCCCGATACGAGAACCGGCGCATTTATCAGATTGAAGAGCTGATTTCAGAGGGCCAGGAGATATTGGCTCAGGTCGTCAAATCTCCCATTGGGACCAAAGGGGCACGAATTTCGTCCTACGTTTCTTTGCCCGGCCGCTTCTTGGTGCTGATGCCCAAATCCGATCATATCGGCATTTCCCGCCGGATCGAGAATGAGGCTGAACGCGAGCGCCTGCGAAACAGTGTCATGAATTTGCGCACCAACAGCCATGGATATATTGTTCGGACGGCTGCCGAGGGCGAGTCTGAAGAAAAACTGGCTTCCGAAATGTCCTTTTTAAACAACCTGTGGGCCAATATTCAAAAAAAGTCTGAAAAAGCGCCCGCTCCGTCCAGATTACATCAGGAGATTTCGGTAAGCCTGCGCGCAGTGAGGGATTTGCTGATCCATGAAGTCGAAAAACTGGTTATCGATTCCAAACCGACCTATGATGCCGTTTTATCATTTCTGGACACCTACATGCCCAGCTTAAAGGATCATGTGTTGCTCTATGAGGGTTCCGAACCGGTTTTTGACGCTTACAATCTGGAAGGCGATATTTCCAGAGCGCTCAAACGCAAGGTCTGGCTGAAATCCGGCGGATATATTACCATCGAGCACACCGAGGCCCTGGTCGCGATTGATGTCAACACCGGCCGCTATGTTGGCAAACACAACCTGGAAGAAACGATTTTAAAAACCAATCTGGAGGCCGTCAAGGAAATTGCTTATCAAATCCGACTACGGGATCTCGGAGGCCTGATCATTATCGATTTTATCGATATGGATAAAAAGTCCAATCAGGAAAAGGTGTTCAATGCACTCAGGGAGGCACTGGAAAAAGACAAGAGTAAAACCCATGTGCTGCCGATGTCGGAGATGGGGCTCATTCAGATGACCCGTAAACGCACCCGGGAACCGCTCACCCGGATTCTGTGTGAACCCTGTTATTATTGTGATGGTGAGGGTTATATTATTTCTAAACAATCGATCTGTTATTCCATATTCCGTGAAATTTTGCGGGAATCCCAGGAGATGAACGGTATCCGGCTGACGTTAAGAGTGAATCCGCAGATTGCCGAACTGCTGCATGGCGAAGAAAATCATTTGATAGCGGCCCTGGAAAAGACCATCGGCAAGCAAATTGTCATATACCCTAACACCACCTATCATATGGAAGAGTTCGATATATTCGAAATTCATCAGGAATGAAAAGTTTTTCGATATCAAATATTTGGCAGCATATTTGATCTTGACATGATTCGGACCTTGTGATTTATATCACGGGTTTCGGGTTTTGCACCCCAGAGTGAACAGCCTAACAATTGACGCCCAAACGTCAAATTTAAAATTTATAATAAAATAAAGGACTTATAAAATGAAACGCACTTTTCAGCCCAGCAGGATAAAGCGGGCCAGGAATCATGGATTTCGCAAACGGATGTCGTCTAAAGCAGGTCGCAGAATTATTAATCGGCGCCGGGCAAAGGGCAGGGCCCGGCTGGCCGGTTGAAATGTCCTGGGAATCCGTCTCAATGATGAGCCATGCGCAATGGATAATGGACAATGAGTAATGCATCATGATGCGCTTTTCCTTTAAAAAGGAAGATCGGATCTTAAAACGATCGGAATTTCTGGAACTCATCCAATCCGGGCGCAAGCTCCAAAACGACTGCTTTATCGCCATTTTTAAACCTGGCCGATTCGACAGCCCGAGGCTGGGCATTACGGTTACAAGAAAGGTCGGAAAAGCTGCACAAAGAAACAGAATTAAACGTCTGGTACGTGAATACTTTCGATTAAACAGGCAGCATTTAAATCAAAACTGGGATATTAACATCATCGCCAAAAAGAAGGCCACAGACCTTTCATCTGAGAAGGTAAATTCATTCCTTCAAGATTTGTTTGAAAAGATTTCGAATTGTGTTGATTAAAAAGATTATATTGATATTGATGTTAGCATTGATCAGGGCCTACCAATATACCTTGTCTCCGATCATAGGCCGCTCATGTCGTTTTTATCCAACCTGTTCGAATTATGCTTATCAGGCAATCAGCCAACATGGTCCTTTAAAAGGCCTGTTTCTGGCCGTCAGGCGATTGTTGCGATGTCATCCCTTTCATCCTGGTGGTGTTGATCCGGTTCCCTAACCTGCGCGAGACGAAACCAAACGAACGGTTCAAGTATGTTTTATAGTAACTGAATGCCGGCGCAGAACCTGCTCCTCCAGTGAAGACTCCAGACAACAAACCTGTTTAATAGCGAAAGACAGGCCTCTTCTTAGCCAAAACAAGAGGAACAGGATACGTAATTTACAAACTGATATTAGGAGAAATTAATGGAACAAAAGCGATTGTTATTAGCCATCGTTCTCTCGCTTGTTATATTTCTGGCATGGCAATTTATTTTCGCCCCTGAAGAAGCCCAGCGCCGTCAGGCAAAAAAAGTTGAAGCGCCTGCGGTAGAAGAAAAACAAACGCCTAAAGATACTGCGAAGCCTTACAAAGAATCGATTGAAAAGCCGGCGCCTGCTGAAGAATCTGCTGTTGAAAAGACCGCGCCACAAATAGCCGCTTCCATCACCGTTGATACGCCGCTTTATCAGGCCAAGATTTCCGAGAACGGGGCGGTATTTTACAGTCTTCTCCTTAAAAACTACCGCGAAAAAGTTCAAAAGGATGCTCCCTTAAAACAAATTCTGACCGGCGATGAAACATCTGGCGTTGGTCGACTGGGATTTGCCGGCAAGAGCATTGCCGGGCTGGATAAGGCGGTTTTTTCTGTTAACCTGCCTTCCAAACAGCTGGAGGTGATTGAAAGTCCCCAGCATCTTACTTTTTCGTGGCGCTCACCAGATGGGATTGTCATTGAAAAAACCTATAAATTTGCACCGGATACTTATGCGATCGGTATGGAAGTTATCGTTAAAAATGGATCCGGACGCGGTATCCAGGATAGGCTTTTTGTGAGTTTAAACGGCAAGGTCCCAGGTGATAAGCGCCTGTATTCTTTTGAAGGGCCCAGCGCGCTAATTAACGAAGAACTTAAAGAAATCAAAACTAAAAAGATTAAAGAACAGAATATATTTGACGGCAAAATTAGTTGGGTTGCGCTGCAGAGCCGCTATTTTATGTCCGGCCTCATACCGGATCAAATCGAAGAAGCCAGCCTGCATCTGGCCTTGCCCTCCGATAAATTTGTAGCCGCCCAGTATTTGCAACCAGAAAAAGCAATTCAGCCCGGGACCCATTACACCTATAAATACCAGCTTTTTATGGGTCCCAAAAGAATTGAGGAACTTAGAAATGTCGGCAACGATCTGCATAAAGTCGTCGATTTCGGCTGGTTTGATTTCATCGCCAAACCCTGCCTGTGGTTGATGAACCTGTTTTACAGCGTGATCCCTAACTACGGAGTGGCCATCATTATTTTAACGCTGCTGGTGAAAATTCTCTTATGGCCGTTAGGGCAAAAAAGCTACAAATCGATGAGCGAAATGAAAAAAATCCAGCCGCTGATGAAAGAAATCCGTGAAAAATACAAAGACGATAAACAGCGGATGAACCAGGAAGTCATGGGGCTGTATCGCACTTATAAGATTAATCCGCTGGGCGGCTGTCTCCCGATGGTGGTTCAGCTCCCTGTCTTTTTTGCACTCTACCGCATGCTTTACGAGGCTATCGAGCTGCGACATGCGCCGTTTTTTCTGTGGATTGACGACCTGGCTGCGCCGGACCGTTTGTTCCGTTTTAATTTTTCAGTCCCTTTTATGGAACCGCCATACGGAATACCGGTTCTTACCATTGTTATGGGTGCCAGCATGCTGCTTCAGCAAAAAATGTCGCCCCCAATGGGAGACGCC
>JASFIX010000191.1:0-7423 GCA_050122435.1 Desulfobacterales bacterium | reverse complement strand
TTTCCCATGCCAAAGCCGGCGCCGACATGGTGGCCCCATCGGATATGATGGATGGCCGTGTGGCTGAAATCCGGGACATCCTGGATGAGAACAACTTCAATCAGGTACCGATCATGTCCTATGCGGCTAAATACTGCTCGGCCTATTACGGTCCGTTCCGCAGCGCCGCGGATTCGGCCCCTCAGTTTGGGGATCGACGAACCTATCAGATGGATCCGGCAAATGCCTTGGAAGCCATCCGCGAGGTTTCGTTAGATATTGAAGAAGGGGCCGATATCATTATGGTCAAGCCGGCCCTGGCCTATCTTGATATCATCTGCCGCGTTCGCGAAGAAATCGATTTGCCGGTCGCCGCCTATAATGTCAGCGGCGAATTTTCGATGATAAAAGCCGCCGAAAAATTGGGCTGGATCGACGGTCAAAAAGTGATGCTGGAAACGCTGACGGCCATCAAACGCGCCGGAGCGGACATGATTCTCACCTATTTCGCCATGGAGGCGGCCAAGGAACTCGCAGATTAAAGCAGGGTCGGCCTGCGTGCCGACCTCTGGACGGCGGGCACAGAGGCCCGCCCAGCTTCTGAAATTGGAAATTCATCATTTGTGTATTCATTATTCAGATTAAAATATTATGGACTTAATTGCCGAGTATGAACGCAACGCATCCACATTCCGACACCCAAAAGAAGAAAACCGAACTGCGCCTGGTCGCCTGGGAGACGACGCGCAATTGCAATCTGGCCTGTGTGCATTGCCGCGCTTCGGCAACCATGGGCCCGCATGAAGGAGAGCTGGGCACCTCGGAAGCCCTGCGCCTTTTGGATCAGATTGCGGAAGTGGCCAAACCGATTATTATTCTCACCGGCGGTGAACCCCTGCTGCGCTCAGACATATACGATATTGCCCGCTATGGTACCGAGCTCGGCATGCGCATGGTTATGGCCTTGAACGGCACCCTCATCACAGATACCGTGGCCCGGCAACTGGTCGATGCCGGCATTCAACGAATCAGCGTCAGTCTGGACGGTTCGAGCCCTGAAACCCACGACCGCTTTCGCCAGGTGGAAGGGGCCTTCGAGGGTACGCTGCGGGGCATTGATTTGCTAAAAAAAGTCGGCATGGAATTTCAAATCAACACAACCATCACCAAAACGAATCTGGACCAAATCCCCAAGATACAACAGCTGGCCGTCGATCTGGGTGCAGTAGCACATCATATTTTCCTTTTGGTTCCCACCGGACGCGGCAAATATATAGTCGATCAGGAAATCGACGCGGCCGAGTATGAAAGCACCCTCAACTGGTTTTATGACCAGCGGGATAAGACGCCGCTACAACTGAAAGCAACCTGCGCCCCCCACTATTACCGGATCCTCAGACAACGGGCTAAAAAAGACGGCATTTCCGTTACCTTCCAAACCCACGGGCTTGATGCGGTCACCCGCGGATGCTTGGGCGGCATCGGCTTCTGTTTCATATCACACCGGGGCATTGTGCAGCCCTGCGGCTACCTGGATTTAAATTGCGGTGATCTTCGGCAGTCGTCTTTTGCCGAAATATGGAACCGTTCAGATATTTTTGCGTCGCTGCGAAATTACGACAAGCTAAAGGGTAAATGCGGACCCTGTGAATTTAAACGGGTCTGCGGGGGCTGTCGCGCGCGGGCTTACGAGGCCACCGGTGATTTTATGAGCGAAGAACCCCTTTGCAGTTATCAGCCCCGTTCAAAACAATAGACCCCCCTTAACCCTTTACTTTTTCTACAATGCTGATATCATTTTAAAGTAGCTTACCTTAAAGGGGAGATGATATGAAAATTCAATCACTGATGATCGCAAACCCCATTACCATCGGACCCCATGCGTCGGTTGGTGAAGCCATCGAATTGATGAAAGCCAACTCTATTCGACATCTTCCCGTGGTCGCCAGAGGCAAGCGCCTGGAAGGTTTCCTGACCCTGGCAGATCTAAAACAGGGTCTGATTCCTTCCATGCTGGGTGATGTCTCCCTTGATGATTTGATGATTAAAAACCCGATCACGGTGGGTCCCGATGATGACATCGAGTTTGCGGCCCAACTGATTTACAATCACAAAATAGGCGGAATGCCGGTGGTTAAAGCTGGCAAGCTCGTCGGCATCGTGACTGCACAGGATATGTTGCGCGCATTTATCGACATGATGGGCATCTTATCAACGACCTCGCGCATCGATGTGGTTTTGGCAGAAAAGCCCGCCGAATTCAAAAAGGCCATGCAAATTATCAATGACAACGGCGGAGATATCATCAGTGTCAGCATGACCCCTCAGCAGAAAGGCAAACGGGTTTATTATTTCCGCCTGTCCGCCTGTAAAACGAATGTCATTAAAAAAGCTTTGGAAAAGGAACGTTTCAATGTTATTGCGGCAATGGATTAGCCCGTTGCTCGTAAGCTGAAAAAAACACCCTGCCCTGAACGAAAACCGCTCGTTTCTACTCACATCTGGTTTTTCTCAAATGATATATTTTTCGGCCTCGCGCCATTTGCGTTCGATTTCTCTGGCAACTGCTGCTTTGAGGTCAATGCATTCGATAATGTTCACGGGTGTGCCCTTGATGGTATCAAACGATGAACTGGCCATCCAGCAGCGTCCATTAAAAAAAATGTAGCGGTCATGAACCATGACATGACGCCGAATTTCAACATCCGGGCAGTTGGAACAAAAACTTTTTAAAATCTCATCGAAGCCGTCGGCTAACGACCGGGCTTCACGGCTGGTCAGTAATCGCAGGGGGTGCTGGACTTCTTTTATACATTCAAATGTCGTGCTGCCGAACTGGGTATCCACCACGGTAACTGCAGTCTGAGCGGTGTTAAAAAATTTTATGGTATCTGAGACGTTTTTAAAACGATAGTTTTTGGCCTCGGCAACTTGAACCGGTTTTTTATTTTTGGATAGCAGCAGTTGCAGCTTTTTTAACTGCGGTTTCATCTGCTCGTCAAAAACATTGCTTTCCCAGGTTGAATTTAAAATCCGTTGGTCACAGCGCTGTACCAGATCCTGAAGCAATTTGGCCAGCATCTGTTGATGCCCGAAATCGTTATGACTGACCAGGCTGTTGGCCAGCTTTACATGATTGAGATTGACCCCCAGGTAGTCCACATCGATATTAAACTGGTTGCAAAGCTCCTCGAGTTCATAATTACCGTAATATTCTTTCATGGCATCTGTAAGTATTTCAATTGCTTTCGTACTCATGGTCATAATTCCTTCAAATAGGTCCGCGGTTAAATTTAATTTCAGGACAGGCCTCGCGCTTGAGGTTACACCTGCTGAATATATTATCGGCACGTTTTATTTGATACTTAACCTTTTTATTATAAAAGAAATACTTAAATGGACGGGGCGCATGGCGCCCACTCCGATGTTAATCGTTATTGGTTATTGGTTATTGGGGTTTAGGATTTGGGTATTGGGTATTAGATATGGGATATGGGTTATTTGATATCAGAAATTCAATAGTTCAGCGGTCAGAAATGTATTTTTCATCATCTTTTATCTAATAACGAATAACAATTAACGTTCATCGGATAATCGGCCTTAAGGCGGATTATCTGATGAAATGAAAGGTTTGACCGTCAGGCGATTTCCGTCTGTTTCGATCATAATGGCGCCGTTTTGGTCGGTGCGAAAAATCCGGCACCCGATTTTATTATAGGCAGCCAGTACGTTTGGGTGGGGAAGTCGAAATCTGTTTTTCCAGCCGGCAGAGAACACTGCAACATCCGGTTGAACACTTGACAAAAAAGGTTGGCTGCTTGAAGTCCGGCTGCCGTGATGCGGAACCAGCAGAACATCGCAGCCCAAATCCGTACCGGCAAGATCCACCAGTTCCTGTTCGGCTTTAGCCATGATATCCCCGGCAAACAAAAATGAAATATCACCGAAAGTGACTTTGACAACCAGCGAGTTATTATTGGGGCTGCGCCATTTTTGGCTCGCTTTGCGGGCTAGAAAATCGGCAGGAGGATATAATAAACAAAATTCGATCCCGTTGATCAGCTGCTGACGGGGCATGTGTTGAAAGTCCGGCCGGTTTATCTGTTTTTGGGCAATAATATGTTGTAAGCGCTTGTAGCCCTGAGTGGTCCGGGTTTCATTGTTGGTCCAGATCGCTTTGACATTGAAATGCCGGGCAATAAAAATAAGACCGTTGAGATGATCACTGTTGGGATGCGAAAGCACCAGGGTGTCAATGGTTCGAATCTTTTTGCGCCACAAAAATGGTGCCAGCACCCGGGCACCCATGTCAAAGGTATTATTATCTGAAAAACCACCGCCATCAATCAAGGCCGTATGGCCGCCGGGTAATTCCAGAAGCGTCGAACTGCCCTGCCCCACGTCAATGTAAGTCACCCGCAGGTCGCTATTGAAGTGGCGCCGGGCAAACCAGTAACCCGCATCCACCAGCAGCGCCAAAACAACCACCAGCCCGATAATTGTACTCCGCTTCGCGGCAGGATTCGCAGGCAGCAATCTGGGTACCGCTGCTATCATTGAAAAAAGGTTGTTCAGGCCGAATCTGCTGTAGGGCTTTAAGTTCCTGTTCCGGGCAGAAACGCGACCCACTCGATGGTTTGAAATATTGCGATAATCCACCCGGGCCTGTCGGGTGTTTAACCCATTCAGCATCACCCAGCCCAAAACATAATAGCACACCATCTCAAACAGGCTGGGCGTGATGGTTTTGACTGCCGCAAAGGGCAGGTCTGCAAAATAATTTATGGCCATCAGCACGTAATCCAGCACATACAGGCATATTTGAACACATCCGGAAGCGATCTGGCTGCTGACAGGATATATGAAAAGCGTCAAAAGCCCAAAGGGAATGACGACAAAACCCACCAGCGGCACAACCACAAAGTTAGCCAAAAGCCCGACAAGCGAAATCTGATTGAAATAAAACATCACCAGCGGCAACGTGCCGCAAATCGCCAGCAAAGATACCAGGAAAAATGTGACCAGTTTCCGGTACAGTTGATTAAAAGTGATTTCAAAACCCCATCTAAGGCCCAATGGCTGCGTTGCGAGCCTCCGATAAATGCTCACATACCGATGTATGCTGCGCTTTCTCGATCGGCCTGCGCCTTGCCCTTGAACCTGATCTGAGGTTTTGAAATCACTTTTCACGAACCCGGATTTGACGTTTTGCCCGTCGATCGGGGTCGCTTTCTGAATACAAGCCAAGCCGTAAAGGATCGACAATACCGCCATAAATGATAGTTGAAAAGAAATTGAAAAAAGCGCCGGCGGAAACCAAATCAGGATGAGAAAAGCAGCCAGTGCCAGAGTATTAAGGGTATCGCGCTCGCGTTCAAACAGAAACGTCATTAAAAACGCGCCGACCATGATCACCGCCCGCTGGGTTGAAGGCGACATTCCGGACACCAGTCCATAGATGCAGACCGGCACCAGTGAAAGGATGGCTGCCCCTTTACGTGTCCAGGCCCGCCACAGTAAGGGTTGCGCCAAAAGCAACAATTTATGAAAAAAGAAAAATGCCACGGTTGCAACGATCCCGATATGAAGCCCTGAAATCGCCAGAACGTGACCCACACCGGCCCGATTGAACTTATCACGGACCTCTGAAGATATGGCGGTACGGTCACCGATAACCAGCGCTTTGAGGACCGCAACAGAAGATCCCTTGCCAGTTCTGTCGATCAATGCCGCCAGTGCCTGCCGGGCATCATGGAGCTGCTGCGCCAGATCGCCGGATGACGCTCTTTGGACGACTTGCAGCCGGCTACCTTTGGTATAGGCGGTGCGCCACAGGCCTTTAAACGCCATATAGCGGCGGTAGTCAAATCCTCCCGGGTTGTTGAAGTTGCGGGGCTGCCTTAGGCGGCTGCGAAATACCACCCGATCACCTCTGGCAAACACCGGGCCCGGACCGCTCACGGTTACCCGAATCTTTCCGGAGACCCGGTATGAGGTCTCTTTATGTTTGAGGATCTCCGTACGCAACACAAACTTTTTTAGATATGAAAATTCTAGCGGATGGGAGTCTACCACACCGGCAATCTGCCAGCGGGTATCTTCTGAAAAATTTTGAATGTGAATCGCGGAAAAACGGGGTGCAACCCAAGGCTGGATCGCAATATAACCCAGGGCAACATATAAAATAATGGGACTTAGACCGACAGACTTTTTACGTACGAGGTTGATCCCGATATAGCCGGCACCGAAAAAAACGATGCCCAGCGTACCGATGGGGTAACCGGGAAAATGACATCCTAAAATGATGCCACCCATAAGCGATATCAGAAGTACCGCAATGGGGCGTAAATAGAAATGGCTGGCCATTTTTCCGAAGCCCTATTTTATGCGCCGGATGGCTGCCCCCAGTTCGGAGAACTTCTTTTCGATGGCCTCATAGCCACGGTCCAGATGATAGACGCGATTAATTTCGGTCTGGCCTTCAGCCACCAGACCGGCCAGTATCAAAGAAGCGCTGGCTCTAAGATCAGTGGCCATCACGGGGGCAGCAGATAAACCAGACACACCTTTAACCATGGCGGTATTGCCTGAAATTTTAATATCCGCACCCATGCGCTTTAATTCACTAACATGAATAAAGCGGTTTTCAAATATCGTTTCAGAAATGAGGCTGGTGCCGTTGGCAACGCTCATCAACACCATGAATTGGGCTTGCATATCCGTCGGAAATCCCGGATATGGCTGGGTTTTAACATCTACGCTGATAATTTCATCATTCCCGTGAACATGAATGGTTTTTTCATGGACGCTGATTTTGACACCGGCGCGCTTCAGCTTATCGATACAGGCCCCCACATGATCCGGTTCGCAATCCACCAGGGTGACGTCTCCATGAGTCAGGGCTGCCGCAATCATAAATGTACCGGTTTCGATTCGATCCGGAATGATCTTCACGGACACCGGCCTCAATGACGTCACGCCTTTTATGGTAATCACCGCTGTTCCGTCCCCCTGAATATCAGCCCCCATTTGTTTAAGCACTTGGGCCAAAGCGGCGACTTCGGGCTCCCGGGCTGCATTTCGTAAAATGGTGGTGCCTTCGGCTAGAACGGCAGCCATCATCAGGTTTTCTGTGCCGGTTACCGTCACGGTATCAAAGTAAATGTCAGCACCTTTCAGCTTCTTGGCTTCGGCCTGGACATAGCCGTGTTCCAGTTTGATGTCGGCGCCCAGCTGAGCCAAGCCTTTTAAATGCAGGTTAATCGGACGAGCACCGATGGCACAACCGCCGGGAAGGGATACTCTGGCCTTTTGCAGGCGGGCAATCATGGGCCCCAGAACCAGTATAGACGCCCGCATCTTTCTTACCAGGTCATAGGGAGCCTCATAGCTGAGTATTCTCCCCGTATCAACGTGGACCGTATCGCCGTGCGCCTCAGCGCGG
>JASFIX010000190.1:0-7459 GCA_050122435.1 Desulfobacterales bacterium | reverse complement strand
ACTGCGCCAGGGGGCTGCCGGTCAAGCGGCGATGGCTTATCTGAATAAAAGAGGTCTGTCAGCGGACATCATCGACCGCTTTAGCATTGGCTATGCACCCAAAGGATGGGATAATCTATTAAATTTTTTTTCAAAAAAGGGCGTGCCTCTTGAGCGGGTTGAACGCTCGGGGCTGATTTTACCTAAGAAGAATGGACACGGCTATTATGACCGATTTCGGGATAGGATAATATTCCCCATCATAGATGTTAATCATACCGTGGTCGGATTCGGAGGCAGGGTAATGGATGATTCATTGCCCAAATATCTTAATTCCCCCGAAACTTCTGTTTACAATAAAAGCCGCTCTTTATATGGGCTTCATCTTTCAAAAGACAATTGCCGTAAAGCCCAAACTGTTTATATCGTTGAAGGTTACCTTGATTTGCTGTCCCTTCACCAGCACGGCATTGAAAATGCGGTTGCAACTCTGGGAACAGCACTGACGGCGGATCATGTGCGCATGCTGAGCCGGTACGTCCCGCGCATGATCTTGGTTTATGACTCAGATGAAGCCGGGATTCGATCCGCACTGCGTTGTATCGACACTTTTTGGAAGGAGCATGTCGATTTCAGCCGAGGCGATGTATTTCGTGAAGACAAAGCGGATACCCATATCCTCGTATTGCCGGATGGACATGATCCGGATTCATACTTGCGTGAAAAAGGAGCCGGGCCGTTTGAGAAAGCAGCCGGTGAGGCACCGGGTATTATTTCTTTTTTGATTGAGCAGTCCATCGGCATGCACGGGCTTTCGACGGAAGGCAAAATCCGCATTGTCACCGATTTGAAAGGTCCTCTGGCTGCCATCAATGATAATGTTGCCAGGTCGTTGTACATCAAACAGCTCGCCGAACGGATTGGTCTTGAGGAAAATATTATCCTGGAAAAGATTCGGGAAGGCACTTCAGAAAAAGAAAAAAAGGATGTCCGCAGGAAAAAAGACGGTTTAGATAGAAGGGGAAGCCGGCTGGAACAGCAAATTATTGCCATGATGCTTCAGTTTCCTGCGATATTACCGGAAATTAAAAAATATAATGTTATCGAATACATTGAAAACCGCGATTTGCGAACTATTGGCAAGACGATTCTAGAACACCAGATATCTTCAGTTCAACAAATTTCCGAGATATTAAACCATTTTGAAAATCCCGAACAGCAACGTCTGGTATCGGCCTTGGCGTTAGTTGAGGAATCTTGGGATGAAAGTGGTTGCATGAATTTGATAATTCAATTTGTCAAAAAAGGTCAAAGACGTCGAGATCATCAGATTCTTGACCAGATCAGGGCTGCTGAAAAAGAAAATGACCAGGAAACACTGAATCGGTTATTAAGAGAAAAACAAAAACTGGCCGTACGGAGCCAACATCAGCGGCTGGCATGACAGTCAATAATTTTTTGGTTAATCCGGGCTTGACTATGCCCATTTAACATATAGATTTTATAAGGTTTGAAACGTTCAATTTAGGTAATGGTATTCGCCGATAAGGCGGGACTGAATATTCGATTTTTCCGGAGGGCAAGATTTTATGGCAATTAAATCTGCTAAAAAAAGGGAAAGTGCCAAAAGGCCTGCAAAAAAAGTTGGGGCTAAATCAAAACCCGTTAAAACCACAAAGAAAACATCGGGTGTAAAGACAGCCTCGAAAAATACTAAAAGGCCACAAGCTGCCGCAAAAAAAACACCGAAAAAAACAACGACATCCAGGGCAACCGCAACATCCAAGGCAGCCACAGAGAAAGCCAGGAAGACGACGAAAAAGCCAAAGACAACTTCGAAAACAACTCGGGCAGCCAAAAAGACGGCCGTGAAGCCCAAGAGGGTCAAGGCACCCGCAAAAAAGGTTAAAACACCGTCAAAAAAGGCCAGCACGACGGCCCAGAAGGCCAAAACAGAGACCAAGAAAGCCATCAAGCAATTACTGGCCAAGGGCAAGAAGCAGGGATTTTTAAGCTACGACGAAATTAACGAATTGTTACCGGCAGAAATGTTGTCTCCCGAACAAATCGATGAAACGCTTATCATGTTCGATGAAAACGAAATCGAAGTCGTCGATGAGAAGACCAAAAATAAATTGATCACCAAGAAAAAGAAAAAAGAAAAAAAGCCGATTACCAGAGGAATTTCGGATACGGATTTTGGTACGGTGACCGATCCGGTGAAAATGTATCTACGCGAAATGGGTCTGGTGACGCTTCTCAGTCGTGAAGGCGAAGTCGAGATCGCCAAAAAAATCGAAGCCGGGGAGCAAGAAGTACTGCATGCCCTTCTTGAAACCATTGTCGGTGCAGAAAATATCATCATGCTCGGTGAGGAAATTGAGAATGAAAACATTCGTCCCAAACATGTATTTAGAGATATCGACGAAGGTGATACTTATATAGATGAAATGGCCCAGATGGAGAAGTTTTTATCTACGATTCGAACTATTAAAAAGCTGCATGCTGAAAACGGAGATATGCGGGAGCAATTATTTTCAGCTAAAATAGATCAAGAAGAACAAAGGAAGCTCAAACGAAACATTACGCAACGAATCGATAAAATATTTAACCTGTTGAAAGACTGGCGCCTCGAGGCCAATGTTATCGATGGGATCGAAGGGCAAATCCGCGATCAAATTGAATGGTTTACTGAAATGAACAAGCTGTTCAGCAGGGGAGCGGTTATTGTAGATACATCTGTTAAAGAGCTCCGGGAACATTTAAATACCAAGACCAAATTCATTAAATGGGCCGCCCCGCGCTGCGATTTGTCAAAAGAACAATTAGGTCTTTTACACAAAGAGTTAAAGAAAGTCAAAGAAAGTATCCAGAAGCGGGAATATGAATTAAAAGCCTCCAGCCCGAAGCTAAAGCGGGTGATGTCTGCCGTTGAAGAAGGACGTTTTAAGGCTAAATTGGCCAAAAGCGAACTGACAAAGGCAAATTTGCGACTGGTTGTCAGTATCGCCAAAAAATATACAAATCGCGGATTGCAGTTTCTGGATCTAATTCAAGAAGGAAATATCGGATTGATGAAAGCGGTGGATAAGTTTGAATACCGCCGCGGCTATAAATTCAGCACTTACGCCACTTGGTGGATTCGACAGGCGATCACCCGGGCGATTGCGGATCAGGCCAGAACGATACGGATCCCCGTGCACATGATCGAAACCATCAATAAGCTCATTCGAACCTCACGGTATCTAGTGCAGGAGCAGGGGCGGGAGCCCACCCCTGAGGAAATCGCTGAAAAAATGGAGATACCCCTTGAAAAGGTGCGCAAGGTTTTAAAAATCGCCCGTGAACCGATTTCACTTGAAACCCCGATTGGTGAAGAAGAAGATAGCCATCTGGGAGATTTTATTGAAGATAAAAAATTTATGCTGCCATCGGATGCTGCCGTAAATTTGAACCTCGCAGAGCAAACCCGGAAAGTCCTGGCCACACTGACTCCGCGTGAAGAAAAGGTTCTGCGCATGCGTTTCGGCATCGGAGAAAAGGCCGACCATACCCTTGAAGAAGTCGGTCAGGATTTTGCGGTAACTCGAGAAAGAATCCGGCAAATAGAAGCCAAGGCTTTGCGGAAGCTGCGCCATCCTACGCGCAGCCGGAAGCTGAAAAATTTTATTGAAACTTAATTCTTGGGGGCCCATAGCTCAGTTGGTAGAGCCACCGGCTCATAACCGGTAGGTCCCTGGTTCGATCCCAGGTGGGCCCATGACTTATTTTCGAAAAATGGTTCCGACAGAAAAAATTCTTAGAAGTGGTTTTGTAATCCCTTCAAATTTTTCGACGAACAAACGAATTCGTCTATCGAATGGTAAACGAAAACGGCTTGCGGTTTTGGAAAGACCGCAAAGATGCAAACCGGATGCGGTTTGGGTCTTCTGCATGGCGTGGGACTAAGGGACCACGCCATTTTTGTTTTTAAAAATCCTAAATATTTCTCTTTGTTACACCTTATGAATATAAAGCGTATTTAAGATATGAGTTTTGTCTTCATCTATTCCACAATTGCACTATTCCAGTTAAGGCGAAGCTATAACTTGAGGTAGTGAGACACGCCATGGGTACCGGTACAACCGTAGCGAAAATCATAGAGATTATGAACCAGTTAGCCCCCCCGTTGCTGGCGGAGGAATGGGATAACGTCGGGCTTCAGATCGGAGATTCGCGCCAGCCGGTCGGACGGATATGGGTCGCTCTGGATCCGAGCCCGGAAGTGGTCAAAGCGGCCTGCCAAAAAAAAGTTGATTTATTGATTACGCATCATCCTTTGATTTTCAGGCCTCTGAAATCGATTGATTTTGACACTCCCGGCGGATCCATTATCCAGATGGCGGCACACCACCAGCTGGCAATTTTTTCAGCTCATACCAATCTTGACATCGTGCGAGACGGCGTCAATGACGTTCTGGCACAGCAGTTGGGGCTGCGAAACCTGACCGTATTGAATCCGGTCGAGGTGGAGGAACGGGCTAAAGAGGGCGCGACTCCTTTGACGGACGGTGAAGCGGAATACGGGATTGGAAGAATCGGATCCCTTACCAAAGCCAGCAGCTTGAGATCTCTGGTTTCGATGGTTAAAAAGAAGCTTAAACTTGATTTCATAAAAGTTGCCGGAGATCTTGAAATGAAGGTCAAGTGGGTGGCAATCTGCAGCGGAAGCGGGTCGAGTCTGATGCAGGCTTTTTTAGCTTCAAAAGCCCAGGCTTACATCAGTGGAGATATCCACTATCACGATGCCCGCGAAGCGGAAGCGGTAAATCGCGCCATTATTGATATTGGACATTTCCCATCGGAACATCTGATGGTCGACGCGCTTGCGAAGCAGCTGGAAAAAGTAATCTCCAAGCAAGGAATTGAGGCTGAAATCATGGCCTGCACTATTGAAAAAGATCCATTCAGAATTATCTAGATTCTAAGGATAGGAACAAAGCCTATGCCGAATGTTACTAAAGAACAAATCGTTTCTCTTGTAAATCTGCAACGGATCGAAATAGCGACCAGCAGCGTTAAAACGAAAATCCGCAATGTCGATCAACGTCTCGAAAAGCTTGATGAGAAACTGCGTGACTTCAAACAGGTGATCGAGAAACAGGAATCTGTGATTAATGAGTTGAACCAGAAATACCGGAACTATGAAACAGATGTGCGTATGAATCTTGACGGGATTAAAAAAAGTGAGGCCAAACTCAGTTCGGTTAAGACCAATAAAGAGTATCAAGCATTTTTGAAGGAAATAGATGACCTCAGAGAAAAAAATTCAAAATTAGAAGACGATATGATTGAATTCCTGGATCAAATTGAAGATGCTGAAAATACCCTTAATGAAAAGATGATTGAATATTCCGAGCTTGAAACCCGATTGAACACTGAAAAAGAAACCATTCAAAAAGAAACCGAAGAGGGAAAACGTCAACTCGAAAACTTGGATGAGGAATGCAAAACGGTTGCTACCGGAATCGAAGCCGACCTGTTGGCCACCTATAACCAGGTAAAATCACTTCAAGGCAATGGGATTGGCATCGTCCCTGTTACAAATGCCGTATGCCAGGGCTGCAATATGAATATTCCTCCTCAGATGTACAATGAACTGCAACGCGGTGACGGTTTGAAAAAATGCCCGAATTGTGATCGTATTATATACTGGAAAGACGAAAAAAAACGGTCAGAGTAGGCCAAACGATCGCTGGATGCTTTATACATCCAGAGGAAAGTCCGAACACCACAGGGCAGGGTGCTCCATAACGTGGAGTCGCGGTAACGCGAAGGAAAGTGCAACAGAAAGTATACCGCCCGGAATCAAACGGGTTCGTTTGGTTCCGGGTAAGGGTGAAACGGTGCGGTAAGAGCGCACCAGTTCCTCGGGTGACCGGGGAAGCTCGGCAAACCCCACCCGGTGCAAGACCAAATAGGGGAGCGTTTGAGGGTGGCCCGCCCAAGCTTCCGGGTAGGTCGCAAGAGGTGCCGGGCAACTGGCATCCACAGATGAATGATCGTTACCCGGCAGGGGTGACCCGAACCGGGAACAGAATTCGGCTTATGGGCTACTCTGACCGTTACCATTTACCATTGACCAGTTGCCCGTGTCTGGCCACAAAAGGAAAAACGCTCGTCTATGAAAAAGACCGATTCTGTTGCTGAAGATTCATTTTCCGAAAAAGTACGCATATTTTCAAATGATTACTTAAAATGCTGCATATACATCTCCAGTATTGATCAGCTCGAAGTTGCTTTTACACAGAAACTTTATTCCACCCTTGTGTCGACCTCCATGCTTCTCGAGGACTTTCTTGACTTTCATGGCGCCAAAAACAACAAGAATTGGTATTTTTATCGGGAGCTAACCGCCGCCGTTCGTCACCTGAGCCTGGCGGCCAACTTTCAGAAACATATTTCCAATCGTTTGGTGTTTTATGATCTGGCGGATATCAGTGATTTTCCAACACAAGGAGATACCACCCTTGATTTTTTAAACTCGACCCTTATGAAAATGGCACCGGTGATATTGAAAGAAGCCCAGAGGCTCAAAATTCAGATGCCCCAATCCCAATATAAAGCCGCTGATTTTCCGGGTGTTGTCACCAATCAAATGCTCGACTATGATATTGACGATAAGGATAAAGACCAGCAGAAAAAAAATATTGTCAAAATCTCTAGTGAATTTTTAAATATCGCCAAAAGCTTCGATCAGCTCAAATTTTATAACCCCTATCCGTATAAAGAAATCCTGACCCTTGTTCCAAGCAAATTGAACGAGGTTGAAATCAGGCGCTATGAAATGCTGGTGCACAATCTGCAATCCTCTTTTGACACTTACGTTATCCACGGCGGATTCAGATTCGGAAATCGTGAACTCAAGCAGTTAAGGGGTAATTTTTCGGTTGTTTTGCATCTCCTCCAAATGGTAGGGCGCCTGCTTCATTTCTATGAACGCCACCTGCATGAGGCCGGTTATAAAACAATTTATAAAAAAGTTCAGATGCGGTTGTCTAAATTGGTTAATCCTAAAATCCTTCTGGATCGCACCATAAATTACGGCCTATTTTACGCCTGCCACTTTTTAACCAACGGAATCGAATTGGCCCAGAAAATACTCAATGAAAATATCGAGCGCTCATCCATTAAAGTCGGTATACCCGTAAAGTTAGGATTTCACAGCCGACCCTGCCTGCTGGTCGCTAAAATTGTTCAGCATTATGGTGGACAGGTCGAGTTGTGCGTTGGATCGGATCGATTCGATGCCAGCAGCGTTCTGGATCTTCAATGGGCCGGCGGCAAAATACAAAAGGAAAAACTCGAAAGGGTCGTTTTTGAAGGCGATATCCGCACCTTAAAGGATATTGAAATCCTTGCCGGAGTGAATTACGGTGAAGACACCATGGGCAAGGGGGTTCCGTTACCCAAGGAGCTCAGCTACTTAAAATAAAAGCTA
>JASFIX010000189.1:0-7463 GCA_050122435.1 Desulfobacterales bacterium | reverse complement strand
CCTCCGATGTGGCCGGTCTGGTGATCATTCTGGTCGAATTGACCATGGGGCTGTTTTTAATGGAATCATTGCGCATTACACGGCTGTTTCCCATCATCGGCGCCATGGACGACAAAATGCGCCATCGCATGATTATTATCACCTTTACCCTGCTGGCGATTCTGGCGGGTGTCGAATCGGCGCTGGCCTTCATGCGGGACCGTATCGCTCACGACATGGAAGCCTTACGACAAACACTTTCGGGCATTGAACAAACCGGTTTGGCCACCAGTATAATCCCCACCGTGGGACAGATGGTCATGGGCTTTATTTTGCCCTTCGCTCTGGCTTTTGTTGCCATTCCGCTGGAAATGTTTGTGTCCTCATCCCGCACCGTACTGGGCGGACTGATGGCGTGGTTGCTGAGAATGTTTGCCTTTTTGCTGCGCCTCATGGGCCATATAGGATTTTACGCGGGGCGCTTCATCGTAAATGTATACGATCTGGCCATTTTCCCCACCATCTGGCTGGAAGGGATCATTCTGGGATCCAAAGGTAAAAAAATGGACATCCCTGAAACAGACCTCGATGAAGATTCACCACTGGTCGAGGAAGCCGCCGACAGTTTTGAGGAAACTTTGAAAATAAAGGAGCCGCAGGAATGAAAAAATTTTTTATAATAGCAACCCTCTGTTGCATACTGGTTGCAGGCTGCACCGATACCAAAAGTCGCTCTACAGGGGTCTATATGCTACTGGACACCTCGGGCACCTATGCAGTGGAACTCAAAAAAGCTCAGAAAATTCTCAATTACCTGCTGGGGGTTCTGGCACCCGGAGATACATTGGCTGTGGCCCGCATCGACACCGGAAGCTTCAGTGAAAAAGATATCGTCGCAAAAATTACCTTTGACGAACGGCCTTCGGTGGCCAACAACCAGAAACGGGCTTTTATGAATCAAGTCGACACATTTGTCAAATCGGTAAAAGGCAGCCCCTATACCGATATCTCGGGCGGTATTCTGCAGGCTATCGAATACTTAAACGAAGCTGAATCCGGGAAAAAGTATATTTTAATTTTTTCTGATCTTAAAGAAGAACTCGCCAAAGGGTATAAACGCGATCTTCCTTTTCAACTGCCGGATTATAATGTCATCGCTTTGAATGTGACCAAGCTACGCGGTGATAATATCAATCCGAAAGAATATATGGCCCGTGTGGAAGATTGGCGCAGCAAGGTGGAAAAAGGTGGCGGTGAATGGGGTATGATCAACGACCTTGAACGGCTTGACAATATTTTTGCCAATTAAGTCAAACAATCTGCCAATGACCAAAGGGGGCACTCTCTGGGTGCTCCCTTTTTTATTATGAATTCTATGCATTCAAAAGCAGCCTGGAAACCTTCCTGTTTAGAGCGTTTGTAATAATTTTAAGCCTTTAGGCATTGCATTTTCTTCTGTTAGAAAATCTGACAAACAGAACATATTTATGACAACCGCTATAGCGTGTTTAACATCTTGACAGATAAAAGAACGGGGAATTAGAATCAGACCGCCGCCAGTGACCTGAAAAAATCGATAATAAAGTGATCAAAGATGGAAAAACCCGAATTCAATGTTCGATTCCGGGACAGAATATTACCGGCGCTGTTAAAATATAAGCAGCTGGCATTTATGGCGCTGATCGTCACCATCGCCGGCTGCGCCGCCAATACGCTGATCCAAGAACCGAGTCCACCGGTTGTCGGTGAATCGGTCATTGCAGGCAATCTGGAAAACGAAAAAATCAGTGAAGCCAGCGGTCTGGCCTCTTCCCGCCTTTACCCCGGATTACTGTGGGCGATCAACGACGGCGGCGACGGGCCCCTGCTGTATGCCGTGGGTATCGATGGCGCCGATCTGGGCACCTTCCGGGTAGAAGGGGCTGAAAACTTTGATTGGGAAGCGCTGGCATCATTTCGTTGGCAGGACTCCGCCTACCTTCTGATTGCGGATGTTGGCGACAACTGGGAGCAGCGCGAAACCGCTACCCTTTACGTTGTAAAAGAACCCGCTATCACCGCAACCGGGATAGATAACGGTAAGGTTGCATCAATTGCCTGGCAGATCCGATTCAAATATGAGGATGGACCCCAGGATTGTGAAGCCGTCGCAGTGGATGTGGTTAGACAGCGTGTCTTTCTGCTCAGCAAGCGCGGGTTGTCACCGGTGCTTTATGAATTGTCGCTACAGCCCGTGGATCCGGATACTATTGCAGTCGCACACGGAATATCAACCGTATCGCATTTTAACTGGCCTACCGCCATGGATCTGACACCCGATGGTCTTTCAGCGGTGGTGCTGACTTACAACAATGGTTATCTTTTCAAACGCAGGCAAAATGAAGATTGGCCGAGCGCCTTCAAAAGAAAGCCCCAGCGTTTGCGTTTTGACAGTTTATTCCAGCAAGAAGCCGTGAGTTTCGGGTTTTATGGAAAATCGGTTTTTGTAACCTCCGAGCGGCTTCCGGCTCCGCTGGTACGAATTGATTTGGAAACCGAAACAACAAAGCCTTAATTAACAGACTAGGAAATGGAACAAACTATACTGGCTTTGTCATACCGGAATGTTGGAATGATGGAAGAATGGAATGATGTGTTAAAAAAATGGGGTCCGTGCAGCATAAGGTCACCCATTGTTCCATTATTCCAAAATTCCATTATTCCATTGATAGGCATCGCACAAAAGGCACAATTTTCGCCAACAGTTCATCTGTGCTGCGCCGAACGAGAAACAGAATAGACTCATTGGAAACACCCGCCAAGAAATCTCCGTTTAAGATTCGTAATATCCGCCTGTTTATTGCCTTTCGGGTTTTTTTTAACTGCCGTTTTTATTATCCGGTATTTACCATTTTGTTTTTAGACTATGGTTTGAGCCTGGAACAGTTTGCCCTGCTCAATGCGGTCTGGGCTGCCACTATCGTATTGCTCGAAGTGCCATCCGGTGCGCTGGCCGACACAGTGGGCCGCAGGAATCTACTGGTTTTTACTGGAATTCTGATGGTTATCGAAATGGTGTTGTTGTGCTTTGCACCCCGGGGCAATGTGCAGCTGCTGTTTCCTATATTTCTGGTTAATCGGATACTCAGCGGGGCGGCGGAGGCATCGGCTTCAGGTGCGGATGAAGCCATCGCCTATGATAGCCTCCAAGAAGAAGGAGATATCCGGGATTGGCCGAGAGTTCTCGAAAAACAAATGTGGGCGCGATCCAGCGCTTTTATTATTGCAATGAGCCTGGGGGCGGCTGTTTATGATCCTGATCTTATGCAACGCGTGGTGGATTGGATAGGAATTAATATACAGTTAAATCAGGGTATTACCCTGCGCATTCCTCCCCTGCTGACGCTGCTGATGGCGATCTTAACCCTCATTACCGCCTTGCGGATGCGCGAAGACGGACATCACAAACATCAGAAAAATGCCGCCAGGGGCCTATCGATGGCAGACGCCTTTAAACTGACGCTTACCGCCGGCGGCTGGATCCTGCGAACGCCATTTGCCCTGGTCATTATTCTTGTCGGATTGGTTTTTGACAACTGCATCCGAATGATCATCACCCTCAACAGTCAGTATTATCGCCTGATCGAGCTGCCGGAATCCACATTCGGCTTGATCGGTTCCGGGCTTGCGATTCTGGGGTTGGTGATGCCGCGCCTTGCCCGGGGCATGGTGCACAGGCATTCACCCTTGTTTAATCTGAGCGTCATGGGTACTCTAACCCTGATCGGGCTGACCGGCATGACATTTTTCTGGCCGATTATCGGATTGCTGCCGCTTATCATTCTTGTCGCGGTGATTTATCTGGAGAATTTTTTTCAGAGCCACTACCTGAACCGGATCACCGACTCTCAACAGCGGGCCACGGTCTTGAGCTTTAAGGGGCTGTCATTTAATCTGGCTTACGGCATGATCGGGGTATTGTATTCTTTGCTGCTGTGGTACCTGCGTGTGCAGGTCAGCGCCGACCGGCCCGATATCAGCAGCACTCAACTGGAAAATCTGGTGTTCGTCAAGTCCATCGCCTGGTTTCCGGGATATTTTCTGCTGACCATACTGGTGGTAGTAATCTTTGCCCGCTGGCGGCTGAAAAATACCGATGAACACACCGTGCGAGGTTAAGCCCGTTGTCCCGTTGAGCCCGCTAGCCAGTTTAAAAAAGATCCCAGAGGTCGGAAAGCTTTTTCATTAAAGCTTGTCATTCCCGCGAAGGCTGCATGGCCGCTTAGGGAGCATGACGGGCCAACGGGCAAACGGGCTCAACCGGCCAACCTTTGACTATTTTTTTATTGCCTTTTAGCACAAATAAAATTATTTTAGGTAGCAAGAACCAGGCTGACCAAAGTCCTATAACCGCATCACAAAAAAAGGATGGGAAAAATGGGCCAATTTGGAAAAGGCGATGACAAAGATTTTGTATTGAGCAGCAGCTACCAGGATAACGAGACATTGGAATCCCGTGAGGAGCTTTACCACGGGTCCGGCAGTAATACTTCCGAGGGGCAGGCCTTTAAACACATTTATATTGCCATCGGCGGTTTTTTAATTTTGATCGTTCTCAGCGTTGTCGTCATTGCCAGGACCTATAGTCTTGCCGAAAAAGTCCAGTTGTTGGCGCTGGAATCCAGGCTCGAACAAATGGAAAACCGTCTGGGGCTCATCGAAGGTGAAGGGGGATTAGCTCAAACCGCCGGGCAGGGAAACCAGCTTATCCTGCTAACCGAACGCCTTGACCAGTTAGAAGCCAATATGACGGCCCGCATCAACAGCATGGCAAATCAGCTCAATACTGCCCCGGCTAAACCGGTCGCCGAAGCCACTACCAAGACCGAAGCCGCTGTACCCGCCTCGGAGCCTAAAAAAGAAACCAAAGCCAAATTACACACCGTCAAACAGGGTGAAACCCTTTATCGCATCAGCCGCCGCTATAATCTTTCCGTTGAGCAATTGAGACAATACAACCAACTGGATCCGAAAGCATCTATTTATCCCGGCCAAAAATTAAAGGTTTCTTCACCCAAATAGTATTCAATCCTCCTGCGCCAGCCACAATAGTGAGCCAACCGCATTTCTGTGCTGAAAACTCAAAAGATAAAATCATTTTTAATGTGATCGCCGTTTTTTTCTCAAGTTCATCCGCCACTGAGCCGATAACAACTCCAGGTAACTGTACGCAATAATAGAAATTTTGCAATCCATTGAAATAAATAACCAGGTGCGCCAGTGGCTGACCACAACCAACCAAAACTTAGAGAGCCAAAAATCTTCGACCGGCTGATCGAATTTGCCGTTACCCCTTTTTACCGCCTGAATATCGCCAGAAAACTCATGCTGGGATACAGTTTGCTGCTATTTCTGCTTGTGGGTATATCCGCCTTTTCGCTATTTTATCTAAACCATCTCAATAAAATTAACAATAGCCTGCTGGAGACGGATCTGCCGATCATCAACATATCGGAGGAAATGGTTGACGTCATTCTGGCCGAAGAAAGGTATTTCCAGCGCTACCTAATTTTAAAGAGCCCCGATGATTTAAACGTCTTCTGGAACAAGCAAAAAGAATTGAATCGGCTGACCGATCAACTGCGTGCCTTACCCGGTCAAGAGGACTACCCTATCAACCAGATCGTCAGCCTGCAGCTGGAATATAAATATATCCTTTCAGAAGCCATCGGATGGATCGAGGACCCGGATTCTCCAATTTCAAAGGCTTTTGAAAAAAATATCAAAACCCAGCAAGAAAAAATCATAGCGGCTATTAAAAAGGTACAAAGCCGTGCACAGTGGGAACAGAAACAAAAAACCACTCTGACCGCGTCCATCAGCCGCATCGCTTTCAAAGTCGCGGCGATTTTATGTGGTCTGGGTTTGATATTCGCTCTGACAATGGCCTTTGTCATCACCCACAACATTGCCGGCGCCATAAAAAAATTAAAGCACGCCACCGGCATAATTGCCGAAGGCAAGTTTGACCATCGGCCCAACATCCGCAACAAAGATGAACTGGGAGAACTGGCCCAGTCATTTATCAACATGGCCCAACGGTTAAAACAACTCGAGGAAATGTATCTGGACACCAGTCCCCTGACTCGCCTTCCCGGAGGCGTTGCCATTGAAAATGTAATGAAAAAGCGCATTGCCGCCAAGGCACCCATTGCCTTTTGCCTGATGGATATCGACAACTTTAAAGCTTACAACGATCATTACGGATATGCCAAAGGCAACGATATTATCCAGGCTACCGCCGCTATAATCAGCGAAGCGGTTGCCAAATACGGAAACGACAATGATTTTATCGGCCACATCGGCGGAGACGATTATGTGCTCATCACCACACCGGACCTTTACCCACGGATCTGCCAGGCGGTGATTGATAACTTTGATAAAAAAATTCCCGGATTTTACGATGAGGAAGACAGGCAACGCGGCCATATTATCGGCGAAAACCGCCAGGGCCAGGAAGTCAAATTTCCACTAGCGACCCTCTCGATTGCCGTGGTAACGAATGTAAAGCGCAAATTCCAGAATCACATCCAGTATGGTGAGGTGGCTGCGGAAATGAAAGAGCATGCCAAAACAGTGGCCGGTAGCACCTTTATGGTGGATCAGCGCGGGGATGATTCGCGCAAAGGCAAAAGAGACCGCAAACTCATCAGTCTGCAGGATATCAAGCGGAGCTCAAAGGGAATATAAATGCCCAAATCACAAACCAAAATGATTCTGACGGTTTTTATCGCACTGGCAATTGCATTCAGCGGCTGTTCTCATACAACGAATTCCGGTAACACAACTAAAGACCTAACCAGCCCACCGGTTGCCAATGACAAATACACCGCAGAAATTACAGAGCTAAAACAGGTTATTGTAAAAAATTCGAGATCGACCGAAGCAAAGAATGCGCATCTGAAGCTTGCGCACCTTTATTACGATCATAAAAATCACCGTCGGAATTACCACAAGGCGCTTAAACATCTTAAGGCTTATGTGAGTCTGGAAAAATCTACTGTCAATGGTGAAACGCTAGACTGGATGGCGTCATTAAAAGAAATCGACCGTCTTTCAAAAGAAATTGCCAATCAGCATCATCAGATTAAAAAAATGAAGAAGGAACTTAGCCAATCAAAAAAATCAAAATTGGCACTTACCCGAACCAACCAAAAATTAACCCGTGAAGAAATCAATCTCCGGGAAAAAAATCGCAAGCTCGAAGAATCCAATCAAAATCTCAAAAAAACCATTGAAATGCTGAAAAACCTCGATCAGCGCCTGGAAGAGAAAAGAAAAAATTTTAATAATTGATAAATTAAAGGTCCCAATGAACCCAACTAAATTTTTGTTCGTCTCTTATCTTGTCGCAATGAGTTTGTTTGGATTTTGCGGTAGTAACTGCTTGGCAGATGAAACCAATGTGGGCCCGGATCTTTATGGCTCCTGGGAGCTGTTGAAAT
>JASFIX010000188.1:0-7479 GCA_050122435.1 Desulfobacterales bacterium | reverse complement strand
CCGAATTTAACGCAAATGAATTTTCATTAACGAATACCGTATCGTGAGCAGCGGTCATATGGTCCGCGCCATAAGGGCTGACCGCAAAACCGATTCCGACACCCACCTTCACCCGGGGGTCATGCATGGATACCTCTTGCCCTTTGACGGTCAGATGGCAGGGTTTATCTTGAAGGCCCCATTGCCGGGCCAGCCGCGCCGAACCTTCTGCCAGAAGATCGCCAAAGCCTTCCCGGCGGGCAATCATCTCTAACAACCGGATCATTAAATCGGCATCTCCGAAATGCAGCTCGAGGCCATCCGTATCCGATTTGGCAATCAGGCCTTCTTCAAAACATTCACAGGCAAAGGCAATTGTCATGCCGGCTGAAATGGTGTCGATGCAATAACGGTTACAAATTTCATTGCCTTTGGCAATGGCCTTCAAATCGGTAATATTCAGGTTGGTCCCCAGGGCCGAGATGGTCTCGTACTCCGGTCCGCCGTAACGAGAATCCACACCATATTTAGGATCGTCCAGGGCAATGCCGCGTTTGCAGCGAATGGGGCAGGCATAGCAGCCTTTTCTCTTTTGAAGTAGAATTTCGTTATAGGTATCCCCACCAACCGGAGCCGGATCATCCAAGCTGCTGCGCCGAAAATTATCGACCGGCAGCGCGCCGGCAGCAGATAATATTTCCGGAAATGCGGTGGTACCGTAAACATAGAGCGCTTCACCAGCAGGGTTATCCTTGAATGTGGCCGCATAATGCTGCGCGGCTTCACGCAAGAAGGCCGGGTCTTTAAACTCGAGTTTTTCGGTTCCCAGAGCCGCAACAGCGCGAACATTTTTTGATCCCATGACAGCCCCGAAACCGCAGCGGCCGTTGAAATGACCCAGATTATTGGTGATGTTGGCAAAACGTACCCGGTTCATCCCGGCCAGTCCGGTCTGCGCGACCCGGATTTTTTTATGGCCCAGTTCCGCACGGATAGCATCTTCCACCTCCCGGGTTCCCATTTCTGAAATGGGCACGGCATCCTTTATTTCGGCTTTGCCGCCAGTGACCCAGAGATACACCGGCTTTTCCGACCGGCCCTGGAACACAACGGCATCGAAGCCGGCCATCTTCAGCTCGGGGCCGAAAAATCCGGCAGCTTCTGATTCGCCGGCGGTTCCGGTAAGCGGCGATTTCCCGACGGCTGCAAAGCGGCAGGAAGCCGGCAGCGGGGCACCGGTCATCGCACCGGTGGCCAGCACCAGGATGTTTTCCGGCGCAAAGGGATCGATTCCGGCGGGCACCTGTTGCATGAGGTAATGATACCCGATCCCGCGTCCTCCCAGATATGACCGGTAAAACGCCTCGCCCGGCTCTGCGACTTCAATTTTTTGATTGCTCAGATCAACCTGCAAAATTTTACCGGTATAGCCAAACGGCATGGCGATCCTCCTCTATCAGTAGTTAATCCAAAATTGCGAACTGTGTGAAAGGCACTATAAGCCAAAGACATCCTGGTGTCAAAAGGATGCCGCCGAGGATGGACGATGGATTACTGCCGCCCATTCGGCGACGCGATTATAAACTTGAAACTTCTAGTTTCCGTGTATACTTTTGACATTCAAATATTATTATCTTTTAAGGAGTTGAATTATGAACAAGGATACCATTTTATTTTTTAAGCCCTATCCCTTTGAGGTGGGTCAGAAAATTTACATCGATGGCGGGCCCCGGAAAGGAGATTGGGAGGTGATCGGAGTCAGCGACCGCAAGGTCAAACTGCGCTGCCCCATATCCGCAAAAGAGTTCGAATGGAATCGATTCTGCTATTTTGCGGAAGTCCGTGAGGATGAACAGTGGCCACATCCAGATTGATACTGGGTATGGGGTATTGGGTATTGGGTATTGGGTATCAGGTATTGGGTATTGGTTGGTATTAAGCGTTATCGAATATAGGGTGTGGAAATCGATGCATTGGGGAAAAAATACGTTCGGGGAAAAATGAATGAAACCCCATCTAAAAGACTTAGAAGACAAACTAAAAGAGCTGGATGAAAAAATTGCGGAGGTCAACAAACGCATGCCGGCGCATTCCGCAAAACCGCCGATAATGACGGAGCTGTTTGCACTGGAAGATGAACGCGATGAGGTTTTCAAACAACTTGAGGCATTAAAGCAAAAAAAGACAGAGAATAAAAAAACAACCAGCTCTTGAAATAATTTGATCCATCGCAAGATCTGAGGGAATAATATTGACACACTGTACAAATCATCCGGATAGGGAAACGAGCTATGAATGCAGCAAACATCAGATCGGCATGTGCGTAGACTGCCTCGATTGCCGGGATCCGGATATCTACTGCAAATTCCGGGAATCCTGTGCAATTTGGTTTCTAACCAAAAAGAACTTTGATGATGAAACGGCAAAAGCGAATTGAATCATATCAAACCGGAGAAAACCGTGGATAAATTTAACTACCGGCCAATTGGAATCATCCATTCACCCTTTAAGGGCCGCGAGGGCACACCCATCCAGCCCATTGGAGGGGTCGGTGTAAAAGCAGAAGTTGAGATTTTTCCGGAGTATGTGGAAGGGCTCCAGGACCTGGAAGGATTTTCACATATTATCCTGCTGTACCACTGTCATCTCTCAAAGGCCTATCGGCTGAAGGTAAAACCATTTTTAGATGATGTGGAGCGCGGGCTGTTTGCGACGCGGGCACCCGCCCGACCCAATCCAATCGGCTTGTCCGTGGTGCGACTGATTCAAATTGAACGAGCAGCGCTAACCGTTCAAGATATTGATATCATCGACAAAACACCACTGCTGGATATTAAACCGTTTGTACCGGATTTTGATTCGCGAAAAGCCGCAAGAACCGGCTGGCTTGGGAACAAAGCCGCAAATGCGAAAAAAATGGCCGATGACGGCAGATTTAGAGATTAAAACATCACAAACACATTAGCTGAGTTTCGCCACCGCTTCTGCAACGCTGGTAAAGGCTTTGGTGACCGCTGAAGCGGTATGGGCCTCCTGATAGCAGGCACCTGAATCACCGCAGGCAACGACATGGGGGTCAAATGGTATGCTGCCCAGAAAGCGGACACCGGTCTCCATAGCGGTCCTTTCACCGCCGCCGGATCCGAAAAGGTCGATCATCTCACCACAATGAGGGCAGCTCAAGCCGCTCATATTTTCAATAAGCCCGAAGATCTCCATTTTTACGGTCTTGCAGAAGTTTATAGACTTGCGAACATCGGCCAAGGCCACCTCCTGGGGGGTGGTCACAATGACGGCCTTGGCGTCGTTGATAATTTGAGCCACGGTCAGCGGTTCATCACCGGTACCCGGCGGACTGTCAATCACTAAAAAATCAAGCTCACCCCAGTCAACATCACCGATAAATTGCCGGATCGCGGCATATTTCAGAGGCCCCCGCCAGATGATCGCATCGTCTTTGCCGGGGGTAAACGACTCAATTGAAATAGCGCTTAGATTCTCCGAGTATTTCATCGGGTTGAGCTTGTTATTCGAATTAAGCTCCGGCATGCCTGCAATACCCAGCATGCGCGGGACATCCGGGCCGTGCAAATCGACATCCATGATGCCGACCTTATGCCCGGTATTGGCCAGAGCAATCGCTAGATTTACCGAGGTGCTGGTTTTGCCGACACCGCCTTTGCCGCTCATGACGATAATTTTATTTTTTATCTTGCCCAATGATTTCTTAACCGCCGCATCTTTTTCAGCCTCGGCCCTTTGTGGGTCCGGCGGCATATCACTTTGAATTTGAACCATTTTTGCTCGTCTCCTTTGGCGAGAGTGTTTAGTATTTGGTGTTTAGTGTTTAGAATTCTAACAAATCTATATAACGTCATATGCATTAGACTAAACACACAACACGAAACACCAAACACTTGATGAATTCAGCTTTTTACGAATTCATCAATATTCGATGTAGATTGTTTTGCTTGCACTCCGGGCACTGCGGGGGTCTTCCGGTCCCCTTTTCTTCCTCCCAGGTGTGACTGCAGCTTTTGCATTCAAAGATTCGATTTTGGTCAACGATGCGGTAGTTACCGCCCTCGACATTAATCGCTTTTCCATTGATCAGGGCATCAGCAATCGCCTTTCTACCGTTCTGAATGATTCTGCCGAACGTGGCCCGGGAGACTCCCATGCATTGCCCGGCTTCTTCGTGAGACATGCCGAGCAGATCGGAAAGCCGAATGGCCTCACGTTCATCTACGGTCAGACGCACCTCTTCTAGCTGCATCATGGGAATACCGCGGGGTTTAAAATAACTGATTTCGGGGTTAAAGGCGACCCGTCGATCTTTCTGCGGCCGTACCATGTGATCACGCTCCTTTATGAGAATATACTCAAAAGAGAAAATTAAGTGCTTCCTTCGGCGTTGTCAAGTTTTACTGTTAACCAGGGTTATTTGATCATTCAAGGTCCAGAAATCATAGATCACACCGATTCCCAAAATACCACCGGTCAGCAGATATAAAATCCCGCTGATCCATTTACCCATATACATGCGGTGGATCCCGAGCAGACCCAAAAAGGTCAGCAGTATCCAGGTAATGTTATAATCGATTTTACCGGATGTGAATCTCAAGTCGGCTTTGCGATCCATCGAGGGGATTAAAAATAGATCGATGATCCAACCGATGAAGAGCAGCCCCAGTGTAAAGAAATAAAGGGTTCCCAGTAGCGGATAGCCGTAATAAAATCGATGCGATCCCGTAAAACCGAATATCCACAAAATATAACCGATCGCTTTGCTGTGTGTGTCATGAGCTTCTTTCAAAATCATCCTCCTTCAATAATGAATAAAAAAAACGACAACTTTGGATTTATAACTTTAATTGCTTTATCACGAAAACCCGAAACAGGAGCAGTATAAAATTCAAAGATTATTTTCGTGATTCCTTGATGTAAGAATTATTTTCTATTGCAGTTTTTATGACATTTCTTTTTCGTAGATATCTAGAAAACAGATAAGCGTAAATTCCGATATTGATCACCACCACAATCGCCCCTAAAATAATCTGAACGTCTCGTGTCAGCCCGGCCGGATAAAGCAGCCATAACAGGTATTGCCCGATAAAGTCTCCGGAATAAGCTGCTGCGCCTCCCCGGATGCGCAACCAATTCTCCAGCGGTGTCAGAGGGCAGACCTTTCCCGAAAATTCCACCGCGGCGGCCCAGAAAGCGGCCGGAAGGTGCAACCATATTATTTTACGCCAGCGAATAACCAGCAGCGCTCCCAGCAATGAAAAGAGCACAAACAGAAAATGGATCAACACTACCAGATCGGCAAGTAATTTATAGGCCATATGGTTCAATTAAAATAAATTTTATTCAGTATCGGCCAGTCTCAATCGCACAAAGAGCCAGGGCGCGCCCAGTGCACCCCATAGGCCCACACAGGCATATCGAACAACCCGCAACAGGGACATTGGTTCCAGTTCGGAAAAGGCGAATCTGAGCCCCAGCCAGATACCCAAAAGGACAACCAGGCCCATGATAAAACGCACGGATCGTTTTAAAAAGCTTCCATCTGAGCGAAATCGGATCCAGCGACGCTCCAGAACGATCCCCGGCAAAAAGCCCAGTAAGGCGCCGCAGGCGCTCAAAGCATAGCGTGACCCCTGGGGGCTGGCCCAAAACAGTATGATCGGCAGGATGACTGCCGCTGCAGTTTGCCAGATGACGCCTTTTGCAACCAACCAGGCTTCCACCTTTAGGACAAACCGAAGATAAAGAACCAGTAATATGGCACCCAACAAATAGCCGCCGAGCAAATCGGTCGGAAAGTGAACCCCCAGATAAAGGCGGGATATGGGGACGGCGATCATCAAAAAACCAGCAATGATCAAGAGTATCCTGCTTCTATGCTGAGATACCAGATAACCCCATAGCACCACCGTGCCCTGGGTGTGTCCACTGGGCAGCCCGCCTCCAGTGGCGTGCACCAATGGCTGGACTCTGGGATCATATTGAAAGGGCCGCGGCTGCCCCACCACCGCTTTGGCAATGGCGTTGATATATGCTGATATTAAAAAAAGAACCAGCAGCCGGGCTCCCATGCGGCGGTCTATACACCAATAAATGAGCGGCATAAATAAAAGGAAAAACTCAAGATTTCCTAAAAAGGTCACGCTTTGGAATGGCAGGTCAAGTGCAGGGCTAAATTGCTGAAACCATAATACGACTTCTATCCCCCAATCTAAAATATCCTCTGGTTTCAACATGGGTAAAATACAACCGCCTCCTCGAGGGTCAAATTATTCTAATTTTTAGATTCCTCTCGCTGCCGGTTGTCAATGGTCAGTGGTCAGTGGTGCGTTGTCGAATCGTTACTAAGGATAACGGGCAAGAGACAGAGGACACTGAATATATTTATTCAGCGGATTCCCAGCGGATCACCTCTTTATTGAAATCGATATTATACTGAAACCTTCTCAGGAAATTCATGCCCAAAAGGCCACTAAAATGCGTCTCCGGCCCCTCATAGTTGATGATCAGAACATGGGCGTTTTTCATTTTTTTGGGTCCGACTTTTATATAACTTACTTTTCCGACCTCGGTGTAAATCTTCTGGCCGCTGGCCATCTGGGAAAATCCTTTTTTAAGCGCAACTATATTGAGCTGATTGGCAACGTCGCGGTAAACAACCGTCCCAGATGCACCGGTGTCCAACAACAAATTGACTTCGATTTCAACACCGTTGTTCCCGATGGTCACCGGTACAAAAACCCTATTGCTTTCGATGGTCACCGGAGTTTCGCTGGCTTTCTGTCTGGCAAGTTCCTCTTGGCGTTTTCTTTCGGCTTCCTCTTCTGCAGCGACCTGTTGAAGTTCCAGCTCAATCTGGCGCTGATTTTCAGCCTCGAGTTCTCTCTGCTGTTGCTGCTCCCTTTCGAGTCGTGATTTCTTTTGGTCTGCAGGCAAATGGTCATATTTTTCCTTATAGACATTTATCTGATCCATGTATTCCGGCGGGACTTTGCTCAGGTCATCAACATAAAACGTTTGCCCATCTTTATCCACATATTTATAAAATTCGGCCGCTGAATTCATCGGATAAATCCAGACGAAAAGGACGGCAATCAGACAGCCGTAAAAATAGCATTTGTTAAACGACATCGTTGGCTCCAGCGTTTTTCTTCTTTTGCAGTGGGTCATTGGCATCTGCGGGGCCATGCCGCCAGTGAGCAATGGCGTTGGCATAATAAGACAAGACATCCAATTCTGCGGGAACGGCCCTGTAGATTCCCTGCGACTCTTCAACCAGTCTTCTGAGCACCAACATATTCAAAGCGTTTAAAACCGATTCGACCGGCTGACGGGGTGAAACATACACGTGCGCCCCATCTTCCTGGAGATCCGCAATAAGCCGGTTCACCTGTGCCTCAACCTCAAATGCCTGCAGCCCCTTTTGGTCGGATTCGAGCACCACCGTCGCCACCAGGGAGACGGGCAGCGCCG
>JASFIX010000187.1:0-7479 GCA_050122435.1 Desulfobacterales bacterium | reverse complement strand
TGATATAAGGCGGAAGGGGTACTTGCCCGATGCGGTCGAGTAAGGTTTCAAAATCCCCCTTGATATGAAACTCGATGATATAGGTTCCATTGCAGCGCTCGATCACTTCAGCATCCAGTCCTTCGTCGAAATAAAGTGTACGCCCCGGCTTTAACGGTTTGGCCGTTTTAACCAGACATTCGAAAACCCGGCGAGCATTTAGAGTTTTGGGATTTCCGTTGCTGCTAAGATTACATATGAGAACTTCGACTTTACCACCGCTGTCCTTTCTGCCCACCAGACGCCCCGGAATGACTGCTGTGTTGTTGATAACCAGCACGTCTTCCGGTCTCAGGAAATGGTCCAGCATATCGAACCGATGATGAGACAGTTTTCCGGTCTGCCGGTCCATTACCAGCAGGTTGGACTGATCCCTGCGGTCAACCGGTTTCTGAGCAATCAGCTCCTCTGGAAGCTCGTAATTATAATCGGATAAAGCGTACATGTTATTTCCGCCAAAAAGCTCAAATTAAATTTGTGTTCGTCCTAAATAAACGAGCAGTAATCCTAAGACCATCAGCACCAGTCCAAATCTTCTTAAAGAGCTGTCCGGAGATGTGATAATTTTTTCCACCCAGGCTTTCATCTTATTGGGAAAAGCAAAATACGGCAGCCCCTCAACAATCATTACCATTCCGATAACACATAAAAAAAATTCCATTGGCTTTTAAGTCCCAATCCCCCTGCACAAGGTTTATACTGCTCTGTTACTGAATTAAACTAATTTATATAGTCCGTTGCGGTCTATTTTGTCAAAACAAATCAGAAGCTGTAATCATATAAAATTTATGCTATTATCTGCTTTCCCTTCCGGGTCATGTGTCCGGAGTGGACGGGACTGGGAAAAAATTCATTTTACAGAGCCGGAAATGATCTGCAGCAGACTCAACTTCAGAAAATTCCGGATATCAAAACGACCCGTAAGGCGCCTCTCAAGAATTTCTACTTGTCAAAGGACCGGGTTTAATAGTAATACTTAGCAACATACAAATCAGCAATAACCCATTATTATTGTACGAATACTATCCTTAAACCCGGTTTAAAGGAGCTTTGAAATGAAAAAGGCCGATATACCAGTGGTCAAACGGTCGCTTTTTTCCTGGGTATTTGCCGGCAATGTTAAACTGCAGCTTTCGCTCTTAGCTGTCATTGCCGTAATGGTTTTTGCCAGAGTGGTGCCGCTGGAAATGCAAAAGCGCATCGTCAATGAGGCCATCAATTTAAGAAATATAGATTTACTGATAAGATACTGCCTTATTTATCTGACCTCTGTTGTTTTTTTCAGCGCACTCAAATACCTCACCAACATCATTCAAACCATTATTGCCCAGCGCGCTACAGGTAAAATGCGCAAAGAGCTTTATCATCATATTCTGACCCTGCCGCTGGGCTTTTTTAGAAATACGCAGCCCGGTTCGGTGGTCAACTCCCTCGTCGGTGAGCTGGCCATGCCGGGGAATTTCATCGGCATGGCCGTTTCTGCTCCGGTAACCAATGTGCTGACACTGCTGGCGTTTGCCATCTATCTGTTCTGGTTAAATCCCCTGCTGGCAGCAGTGTCCCTTAGCATTTACCCCGTTGTCGCTTTACTGGTGCCGGTGCTTCAAAGTGGAGTTAACCGTGCCAACAAAAAGCGCGTCGATGCCGCTCGAACATTATCCAGCCGTATCGCAGAGTCCATTACCGGTATTCACGAGATCCACGGCAATGGCGCCTACCGGATCGAAAATAAAAAATACGACCGCCTGGTAAGCCGGTTAGAGAAAATCAGGGTGGTATGGAGTCTGTACCGCTACGCCGTCAAAACATCCAACGGCTTTTTTGTCAGTCTAGGGCCTTTTATCGTCTTCATCCTGGGCGGTTATCTGACCATAAAAGGCCAGCTGGAATTGGGTGCGCTGGTGGCATTTTTATCGGCCCAGGAAAGACTTTATGACCCCTGGAAAGAACTGATCGAATTTTATCAGGTTTACCAGGACGGCTCGGTGACCTATAGGCGTACGATGGAATTTTTTGATGTGGAACCGGATCATGCCATCGAGCCTTACGACCGCGAACCCTACGATCTGGAGCCCAGCCTCGATGTTAAGGACATGTCTTTTGTCACCGACAGCGGTATCCGTTTGCTAGACAGCATCAGCCTATCCGTCAATCCGGGAGAACTTCTCGCACTCGTCGGGTTTTCCGGCAGCGGCAAAAGCACCCTGGCTTTGTGCATCGGGCAGCTCTATAAGTATACCGGCGGGTCCGTTTTAATCGGAGATAAGGAAGTTTCCGGCCTGACCAAAAAAGACATGGTCCACAATATGGGCTTTGTCGCCCAGCGTCCGTTTATCTTTCAAGGCACCATTGAAGACAACCTGCTTTACTCCTGCCAAGCCAGAGCCGATGGAACCGATGGGCTGCCTTCCCTCGACGATATAATCGCAGTGCTGCATCAGACCGGCATATTTGTGGATGTGTTGCGATTTGGCCTGAACACCATACTGGCCCATGATCAACACAAAGAACTGGTCGATGTTATCATACGGGTTCGTGAAAACTTCCAGCGCGATTTCGGAGAAGAATTGTCCGATTACGTGGAATTTTTCGACGAAAATCAGTATTTATTTTACTCCAGTGTCGCCGAGAATTTGATTTTCGGAACCCCCAATACAAATGATTTTATGGATACCAATCTATCGAAGAATCAATATTTCCTTGATTTTTTAAAACAGGCGGACCTGACTCGCCCCCTGCTGAGCCTGGGTGCTGAACTGGCCCGGCAAACGGTGGACATCCTCGGCAACCTGCCGCCGGATGCTGTATTCTTCGAACAGAGCCCGATCGACCCGGAGGAACTGGACGAATTCAAATTATTGGTGGAAAGATTGAAGCGCCAGAAACTGCATGAGCTTTCTACCGATGATCAGAAAAAACTGCTTCAACTGGGGATGCGGTTTGTGCCGGGTAGCCACAAAATGGTGGTTCTGCCGGCCATATTGGAAAATCTGATTTTAGAAGGCCGCGCAATGTTCCGCCAAAAGATCTCAAATGATTCCCCGGAAGCGATTACATTCTACGATATATCGGAGTACATTCATTCTCAGACCATCTTAAACAATATCTTTTTCGGCAAAACCACAACCGTCAGCCCACAGGCCCAGGAGAAGATCAACCAGAGCATCATTCAACTTTTGATCGAAGAAGATCTTCTGGAAACCATCATTGAAATCGGCATGCATTATGACGTGGGCACCAAAGGCGACAGGTTATCCGGTGGCCAGCAGCAAAAACTGGCCATAGCGCGGATATTTTTGAAGCATCCCAAACTTTTGATTATGGATGAGGCCACATCAGCCCTGGACAACAATTCCCAGACGCGCATACAGAACCTGCTGGAAACACGCTGGAGGAAAAAAAGCACCGTCATATCCGTTGCGCACCGCCTGGATACCATCAGAAATTATGACCGCGTGGCCGTAATGAAAGCCGGTAAGATTCTTGAAGTCGGGACTTATGACGAACTGATAGCCCGGAAAGGAATGTTATATGAACTCGTCGGGAAGAAATGATGCCAACCCGTCCAGCGAGCTGGAAGACAACCTGGAGATCTTGAGGCAAACCTACTTTTTCTCGGGGCTGCCCCTCGAAACCCTGAAGGTTTTTGCTTATCTTTGCACCAGAGAAAAATTCAAGAAAGGTGAGTATATCTTTAAACAGCATGAAGAAGACGGGCGGGCGTTTTACATTATCAGCGGGAAAGCCATACTGGAGCGCCAGTATAACGATACCAACAAAAAAGTTAGAGACTGTGATATGGGTGAATTTCTGGGCGGCCTCACGTTGTTAGGCGAGGTGCGCCGCCTGTTTTCCCTGAAGGCAGCAGAAGACACGATATGCCTGGTCCTGGAACGGGAAAAATTCACAAAAGCCATCGAACAGTTTCAGAACATCATGCCCCTGATCTTCAAAGCAGTGGCAAAAAATATCGATTCCTGGGAGGAGCGTTTTTTAGCCGGCCGTGCCGACATGTGCGGAGAATGTATGATAAACCTCGGCGTCAGCCTGATTTGACCCGCAAGAAAAAAAATCTTTTCAAAATCGGTTCTTTTGCGCTACAATGAGGCACGATTTGCAAGTGGGACGCATAAGGTCCCATAGGTATTCCGTCATGGCAAAAAATAAAATTTCATTTAAACTCAAAAGTAAGTTATCCGAGTTGGATACCCTGTGCCAGCACGTGGAACGCTTCGGGCAATCCCTCGGTCTGTCCAAAAAATGCATATTTGAAGCCAACTTAGCCCTAGATGAGCTGTTTACGAACATCATTTCTTACGGATTCAAAGACAATAAAGAACACATCATTGATATTACGATTTCTCATGAGAATAACAAACTGATTTTCAATATTGAAGATGACGGCCTACCTTTCAATCCCACTCAAGCTGGCACACCGGATCTGGAATGTACCATTGAAGAATGCAAAATTGGTGGTCTGGGAATCCATCTGGCCAAAAACCTGATGGATGAAGTTTGTTATCAGCGTTGCAAGAAAAAAAATATTTTGACGCTTAAAAAAAATATCAAGGAAGCTGAACCTGCAAAAAAGCGGGCGAAAGGTTGATCCCCCTTTTTTAAAATTTGAAACGCTCTTTTTAGGATTAGTCAGCAGGGAGGAGAGTAAATGGAAATCATTGAAGAAAACCATAGCGGAATCAATATTTTTAAACTCAACGGTCGCCTCGATTCCAATACATCCCAGGGGTTTGAAAAGAAAGTTTTTCAAGCTATCGACGACGGTTCTAAAAGTATGATTATTGATTTTAAAGATCTTGATTATATTTCAAGCGCCGGTTTACGGGTTATTCTAAAAGCAACCAAGGCGCTCAAACGCGAAGATGGGAAAATAATGTTGTGCGATATGCAGGATTATGTAAAGGAAGTTTTTGAAATCGCCGGATTCGATTCTTTCCTGCCGATCGTCGGCACCATGGATGACGCCTTACAGGCGTTTTAAGATCCTACCGCTTTTCTGCTAATACCCTGCGTCCCGTTACGCAGGCCGAGTGGATTTACCTCATTGCGATCAAGCCGCGTCTTCCAAGCTCCCGCATAAATTGAGTTACCGAAACCTCAGCCTCCCTGGTTTCCAACTGGTGCGTTTCGGCAAACATTTTAACCAGTTGCCGCACAGAACGGTTTCCATCCATCAGATTCCACACAGAAGTCCCCAGCTCGTCAAGTTGAAGTTTTTTCATCTGTGTCTGAACTTCCTGACCGCCGAAACGTTTCGCCAGGCCTGCAAAAAAGGGCCGCATGATTACCGGATAACGAATAATGACCTCACCGGTTTCCAATCGGTTTTCGGAAATTTGGCTGTTTTTAACCGGAATGCGATCCAATGCTTGTGCCCGGCTGATTGAGGGTCCCTGGGGCTTTTTTTTAAATAGTCTCATAAAGGCTACAAATACGGTCCAGTAATTCGGTGTCGAGGGGTTTTTTGCCTTCAGCACGGACTCCCAGGATACGGTTCTTGTCTTCCAGATGCCAGATTCCCAGCCAAAAATAAGATGCTTTTCCCAAAAAACGGCTCATCCACCGCCCCCAATCGCTTGCCGGTGAAACACTCCACTCCACCGTATCACATCCATTCATTTTTCCGGCAACCGGTTCAGTTTTACTGAAATTGGCAACTGATCTGGCAAACTGTACCAGGTCCTGTTTGCTCAGCAAAACAGATGCGGGTGCCCAACGATACAAAATAATATGCTGGCTGCGGTCCGCAAAATCAAGCTCATATCGGCCGGCTTCAAATCGATAGTGCTTCAATTCAAAGGTCTCGGGCACCAGGGCCCGGATGTCATAAGCACACCACCGTATCTGGTCGTCGCTGCGGTGATCACGAAACGAATTTAACACATTGGTTGCCACCAAGTCGATTTTGGGGGGAGCTTTATGAAAAAATTGAATCAGACTGGCATTGTGGCAGGTCGGGCAAAACAAAATTACACCTCTGCCATGGGTTGAATCGGATTTCCAGGAAAATTCCCTGGTTTCGAAATCAGACAAAGCCGTTTCCCACTCCGCTGAAAGCGGTTGAGGCTGAAGTGATTTTCTAACCTGCTTTTTTTGAAGAGATGCCAACCGTTTGAGGTGAGCCTGATGGGAAAATTTACCTTTAACCGGAGTCCATTTGATCTCCATTACCGGACCGGATTCGTCTTCGATTAAAAGATAGCGGATGCCGATCTGACCCAGCTGCCAATCGGGAGGAATTTTGAAGCGAATGCCGTACCAGGCGATTTCTTTCCATTTATTCAGCAAAGCTCCTCCAATTTAATGGATATCATTCAACGCATTCAGGGAACGTCAAGATTTGAGTAATTTGTTAAATTAAACTTTGCTGAATGGGCTCTATTGCGGTACAAAAAGCTCCCAAACGCTCTTTTTGGGCTTGACAGCTTTCCATTCTCGCTGTCGAAGTCTTTCCCGGTAGTCGAGTTGCTTGTTTTTATAGCACAAAAGATCTTTTTCCATCAGGCTCGTATTGGTGAGTTTGACCGAATTGCCCATTTTTTCCTGCTCATCCTTTGTGTTGTGTTGCAGGATGAGGCTGATCCGGTGGTTTTGCTGGTCGACAAAAGACCATTTCCAGGCATCCACAATTTTAAAGGGATCTCCCCGGTACTCATCGGGCTCACCGAATCGCTTTTCAAATCGTTTGAGCAAGTCCTTATAGAACTTTTTGCTCGAATCCGCGTATTTGAGCTTGATCCTGACAATATGGCCCGGCTGGTCGCAGGTGCCATAGGCGATTAGCCCGCTCTTAAACCCCTGGGTAAACTTGATTTCAACCTCTTCGATATTTTCGGCATAACGAACCGGCAGGGCCGTATCCATGATCACCCGGTCTTCAAACTTTTTAATGTTATGGTTGAGCACAAAGCCGCCAACTTGGTTGGGGGCGTCCGCTAGGGTCATACCGGGGACCAATAAGAGAAACACGGCCATAGAGATGATCACATTTTTTTTCATACGCACCTCTTTTCCCATTGAAATCAAAACATTTCTTTGAGCATCCGTCTTTTGATACGATTGATTTTACCCCAAAAAACAGATTTCAAATTTAAGCATATCAAATTAAATCTGGACTTAAGGATGTTATCGTTGAATAAAACCTGTTTGACACTGCGATCGTCGGCCCGTCCGTAAACAATTAACCATATGATATTCTGCAACATTTGTTTTTCAGTGAATGGGAATAATTTGGGAACATACGCCCAGTTGGCTGCCATCGTTTTCTGCAATACCGTAAAGTGCGTTTCCGCTTCAGTGATAAACCCGTCTTTTATTGCTTCGCGGGTTAATGGATAATCAGGAAAAAAATGAAGCGAATACAGATTAAACCGCAGGGGTTTCGGCAACTTCAGCAAAAGCGCAATGGTCTCTTTTAATGTT
>JASFIX010000186.1:0-7495 GCA_050122435.1 Desulfobacterales bacterium | reverse complement strand
CCCAGCAATTTTTGATAGTCTTGATGCGTGCTCAATGCCGCGTTCAATTCTTTAAGAATCGCATCCGGTCCGCCGGCCACCGCAAGCACCATCCCAGTCGGTTTATTGAGCATGGCGGACGCTTCCTCATCTATGATCTTTTCTACCACCCCCTGGACTGTGAATACCTTGTCGATTTTTGGAACAGTGAAATTTAAAGTCAGGGCGGTATTTAAGGAAAGGAGTGTTTTGGAAGGCAGAAATATCTTGCCGCTTTTTAGCAGTTCATAGTCTCGACTGAATCGCTCGACCGAGGGATAATTGAATTTTACGGTTTTTGGTTCCAATTTTTTATTTTAATGGTGTGACAGCAAAAAAATCTATATTTTCATATAATTATATTTAATTTACTTGAGATTGTCAAAATTTTACAAGCAATTGCATTTTTTAAAAAATAAAACCTACTAAAATCATTTATAATTTTTATCCCGATGCTAGCGAAAACAAAAAACAAAGGAAACCGGTTTTAATGCTCTTGAAACATTGGATTTTCCCGCCTTTCAAACATAGGGGTTTAATTGTTTGCAATTCACCATTTAATTTTTACTTTGGTAGTGTTATTCTTCACTATAATTTGGTTGAGCCCGTTACCCGTTACCCGTTGGCCCCTTGAGCCGGTTATCCGTTAGTCCGCCGGAGGCGGATAAAAATAAAATCGGATATCATTCCTTTTTTTAACACGCTCAACGGGCCAACGGGAAACGAGACAAGGCGCTCAACCTAATAAAAGGAATCCTGAAATGACCCAGCGGACCATTCCTGAGAGAAAAGATATCCCCGATGACCACAAATGGGATCTGAGACCTTTATTTAATTCGGATGAAGATTGGGAAAAAAAGGTTGCCGAGGTTGAAAGCCGCATTGATTTATATGCAGATTATAAGGGTCGATTGAAGGATTCGGTTGAGGTTTTTAAGGAAGCCATTGATTTTCACCTGTCAATGACTCGCGAAATAGAAAGAATATACACTTATGCCCATTTAAAAAGTGATGAGGATAAATCAAATCAATTCTACCTGGGTTTTCATCAACGCGCCGTGAGTTTAAATACCAGGGCTTCGGAATCCGCAAGCTTCATAACCCCCGAGATTCAGTCGATACCTGACGATCAAATGAATTCATTTCTGGCCGATAATTCACTTGAAGTATATAAATTCTTTCTTGAAAAAATCCTGCGATATAAACCCCACACGCGCAGCGAAACAGTCGAGCATATTCTGGCCATGAGCCGGGAAATGGCCAATGCACCGACTCAGGTATTCGGACAACTGGACAATGTTGATTTAAATTTCGGCACCATTGAGGATGAAAACGGCAAAAATATCGAATTAAGCCATGGAAATTTCAGCACGTTTTTAATCAACCCGAACAGAGACATACGACGGAAGTCCTTTTTCCAATATTATCAGGTTTATGAAAATCATAAACACACGCTGGCGGCGACCTTGTTGCATGCCATAAAAAAAGACCTGTTTTATGCCAGAGTCCGTCATTTTGACAATTGCCGGGCATCTGCGCTGTTTGCCGACCGTATTCCGGAGAGCGTTTACGACAACCTCATCGAAACAGTGAAAAGCAATCTGGCACCGCTTTTTAAATATCTGGATTTTCGTAAACAGGCCCTTGCCTTATCGGACCTTCACTTTTATGATACCTATGTGCCGGTCGTCAAAGATGTTACTTTTGACATCCCTTACGAGGAGGCGGTCGATATGAGCATCCAGGCCATGCAACCGCTGGGAGACGAATATTTAAAGGTATTACAGAATGGCCTGCTCGGCGGATGGGTGGACCGCTATGAAAACCGGGGAAAACGAAGTGGTGCCTATTCTGCGGGAAGCTACGATTCACCGCCCTATATTTTGCTGAATTATGAAGCCCAGAATATCAACAGCGTCTATACGCTGCTGCATGAAGGCGGCCACTCCATGCACTCATTTTATTCGAATAAGCATCAGCCCTATGTGGATCATGACTACACCATTTTTGTCGCTGAGGTGGCTTCTACTTTTAATGAGAACTTACTGAGCCGCTACCTTCTGGACCATTACCAAAACGATCCAGCCAAAACGGCATACATTCTAAACCGGGAAATCGACAATATCCGCGCCACGCTTTTCCGGCAAACCATGTTCGCTGAATTTGAAAAGATCACCCATCGCATCGTTGAAGAAAATTCGCCGCTAACCCTTGATGTCATAACCGACACATACCGCGAACTGCTGGAAACCTACTTTGGCGATACATTGGCCCTGGATCCGGTGCTAAGCCTGGAATGTTTAAGAATTCCCCATTTCTATTCTGCTTTTTATGTCTATAAATATGCATCTGGAATCTCCGCGGCCATTGCGCTTGCCGATAAAGTTATAAAAGAAGGCGCATCCGCCGGAGCCGCATATTTAAATTTTTTAAAACTAGGCGGCAGCAAATTTCCGCTGGACGAACTCGATGATGCCGGCGTTGATATGCGGTCACCGGAACCGATTCAACGGGCGATCCAGTACTTTTCAACCCTGGTAGACCGGCTCATCGATACTTGTCAGGCACTTGGTTAACGGGTTCAAGGTTCAACGGTTCAGAGGTTAGTTAACAGAAGACAGGTAACAGATCCAAGTAATTGCGGATTTCAGATTGCGGATTGCGGAATGTTGAAGCCAGACAGAACCCTGAACCTCTGAACCCTGAACACTGAAACCTAATATAAAACATAATCGGCTTTAACCTGGAGGAGTTCATGGACTACAAAGTCATCATCGTCGGGGCAGGTCCCGCCGGGATTTTTTCGGCCTTAACTCTGGCAGATCAGGGGATTGATTCGATTCTATTGCTCGAACTCGGCAAAGATCTCAGTGAACGCAAACGCCGCAATTCGAATGATATGCTCTGCGGATGGGGAGGGGCCGGCGCTTATAGCGATGGTAAATTGACGTTATCGCCCGAGGTCGGAGGGCTGCTGGGAGATTACCTGGAGCCGGAGTCGCTCAATCAGATCCTGCAAACATCGGATGAAATCTGGGTAGCGCATGGTGCACCTGAAGTCGTATTTGGCGAAGCGTCACCCAAACTTGAAGATCTGGCCGACAGGGCCCGTCTGGCCAATTTGGACTTAATTCCCTCGCGCATCCGGCATATCGGGACAGAGAACTGTCAGGTGGTTTTAGATCGATTGCGCCAATCTCTGGTGGATCGCGTCGAAACCCGCACCGGCTGTCCGGTTGAAAGTCTGCTGGCTGAAGATGGTCGGATCCAGAGCGTCAAATTGGAAAGCGGCGAGACCCTTACGAGCCAATTTGTAATTGCCGCACCGGGGCGCTCCGGAGCCGGTTGGATGAAAAAAGAAGCAGAATCCCTGGGGCTTAAAACCAAAGCCAGCCCGGTGGACATCGGCGTTCGGGTGGAGCTGCCGGCTGCGGTCTTAAAGGAAATAACCGATATTATCTACGAATCCAAGCTGATTTATTACTCCAAAACATTTGACGAAAAGGTGCGCACTTTCTGTATGAACCCCTATGGTGAAGTCGTCATTGAGAAAACCAAGCAGGTTGTTACAGTCAACGGCCACAGCTACGCCAGGAAAAAAAGTGAAAATACCAATTTCGCCATTTTGGTGAGCAGTGCATTTACAGAACCCTTTGATGACCCCATTGGCTATGGATTGTATATTGCCAGGCTGGCGAACCTCCTGGGCAATGGGCCCATAGTTCAGCGGCTGGGAGATCTGCTGGCCGGACGGCGCAGTACGCCCGAACGTATCAATCGCTGTCTAACGCGGCCAACGCTTCCCGAAGCCACCCCCGGTGATTTAAGCTTCGTGTTTCCCTACCGGCACCTTCAAAGCATTATTGAAATGCTTCGGGCACTCGAAAAAATAGCACCGGGTGTAAATTCGCGCCATACGCTACTATACGGGGTTGAAGTCAAATTTTATTCCAACCGCATTGAATTGTCTCCGGAATTGGAAACCGGAGTGCAGAATTTGTTTGCCATCGGTGATGGGGCCGGCATTACCCGGGGGCTAATCCAGGCTTCCGCCTCCGGCATACTTGCTGCCCGCACCATCGCCCAGCGACTTAACGGCGGTGGCAATTAGATGTCAAAGAGCATTTTATCGCACGCAAAGCCGCAAAGATCTCAAAGTAAAATCTTTATTTAAAAAACTTGGCGTCTTAGCGTCTTTGCGTGAGGCTCATTTTTTTCATATATTCATTCTTTCATCATAGAAGATTTGAAAGGAGACACCATGAGCGATCAAGTTGTCTACACATCCAAGATAAAAATTGAACGGATCAAAGGTCCTTTCCGTCGGGCCTATTTGCCCCAGGAAGATGAGCCGGTGCGATTTGGCGTTCATTCTGAGGTCGCCGAACATTACGGTGTTGACCCCCAGATCCACGAGCCCCACGCCACCACGCTGGATTATGTTGTTGCCGCCACGGCCGGCTGACTGACCGGTACCTTTGGCGGCGCGCTGGAAGCGCGCGAAATTCCGGCCGGTGAGGGATTTCTGACTTCGGAGACAAAAGGGGAAATTGAAAAGGACGGAAATGTGCTGATTATTCGCCGGATTCATGTAACCTATCATCTAAAATTAAAGCCGGATCAGCAGGAAACCGCCCAGCGGGTTTTTGGATTTCACGCTGATAAATGCCCGGTCGCCCGTTCAATCAAAGACAGCATTGATATTACGACCGAGCTGAAAATGGAAGATACTTAGGACGGGGTGCTAATGGAGACAGTGGATATTTGCCTATATGGTAAACTTCGCCGTTTTGTCAAAGAATCCGAAGCAGATCATGACAATCTGATGCGAATTGCGCTTCAGCCGGAAGAAACACTGCAGCAATTGTTAACGCGTATCGGAATCCCGGTTGATGAAATTTATACGCTATTTCTCAATTCCAAGTTGCTCGCATCCCGCAGTCTAATGGCATACCGGATGGGCTTTCAGCAGGTTAACGAAGACCCCCTCGATTGGAATCTGGAAATTGTGGTCGAGGCCGGAGACCGGATCGGCCTATTTGGCCGAGACATGGCGGCGCTGGTGGTTTAGGCTCAAGATTGTCGCTTCGCCCTGATTGAAAAATCCGGTGAGCAATCTCTGTCGTGAGATGATAAAAATAACCCTGCATATTTTTGTTGTTATCAGCCTGGTCGTTTGGGGCTGCGCGTCTTTCCGGGAACATGAAAGCAAAGATCCGCTCTATCGCTGGTCCAGTTTTTTTAATAATGATTGCGGCCAGACGTTGCAACTCAAACTGAATTCAGAAGATGAAGCCATTCTGAATTACCAATGTTCAGCTGGAAAAGGGGTAAGCCAGGTTGCCAGAAGACATAAAAGAGTAAGGGAAGTAGATCTATGGGCAGCATCAGATTTGCCCCTTGAACGGCTTTATGAATTATCAAACAGCAAATGTCGCGCATCATTGATATATCTGGGTCCGGTCCATGCCACCATTGAATTTCCCTGTGCCCTTATTCATATGACGGTAACCTATGATATTGTCAGCAGAGAAAAGAGCGATGATCTCACGCTGGTTCAACTGGAACCCAGTAAGGCTTTGATTATATATGGTGATGGGACGCAGGAATTTAGTGTTGAAAAGGAACGCCTGACGCCTCTGGGGCCTTTTAGGCCCTTTAAAAAGCCACGCCCATTATTTACGCACGACTTAAAACAGAATCGACCACTCACCGTTTTACACTTTTAAGCACGAACGGTTTTCGATTAAATGCTGAGCGAGATCAACTCCTGATTGAATGACTATCGATTTTAGAATCTAAGATGAAGCGGATAAGCTATCTTCAAAATTTTGCGATTTGCTGTTTTGTGCTAATTCTGTCTCATTTAACGGCATGGGGGCAATCAGAAAGCGAACGAAGCTTATCTTTTTACAATACCCACACCCATGAACGCCTGACGGTAACTTATAAAAAAGGCGATACTTATATTCCTGAAGCCCTCGGGAAAATCTCCAACATTTTGCGGGATCACCGTACAGGAGACATTCATCCCATTGACCCCGAGCTGATGGACTTTCTGTATGACCTGCTCACCGCGGTCGACAATCACGGCGAAGTGCACATTATTTCCGGGTACCGCTCTCCTAAAACCAACAAAAAACTGCGGGGACGAAGCAAAGGGGTCGCAGCCGGAAGCCTCCATATGCAGGGCAAAGCCCTTGATTTTCGACTGCCCGGAACCGATACCGCGGTTTTACGAGATAAGGCCCGTGCCATGAAAAGGGGCGGGGTAGGTTATTATCGGAAATCGGACTTTGTGCAGATCGATACCGGGCGCGTGCGCATCTGGTGATATATGATATCAACACTTTTTAGTCGGGAAGAAATATCAGATTAGCAAAAGATATATTCAAGAATTGGTAATGATTTATTGATAGCAGTAAACACAACTATAGTCTCAAGCACTACGTTTGATTATTCACAAGCGATAGGTCAATATCTAAAATAGTTGTTCTAGGTCCTTGGCAAGATTGTCCAAGTCGGGAAAGGGAAATAGAAAACTCATAACTTAAAAAAAAGACAAGTATCCCGGAAAAATTTAGTCAACTTATCTCTAACTGAAATATTGGATTGGGGGTCGGGTTACGCTAACCATTTGGCCTTATCTTCATATTTCGTAAACTCCTTATTTTACCCCTAAAAGGATAGCCCTAAGCTTACAAATAGACCTTTTTTCCAGCTCTTTTCCCGGATTATCACCTGCTTGTTGTGGCCCGACCCTAATTGACTATTTCCCTTTAATGGGCGACCCCATTGCAAACAATATCCGTCCCCCATTTCCTGATATTCTCCTTTGACACACAAGGAGATTTCCCATATGCTTTTGCTACTCCGACCCGCCCAAAAGGGATATTTATCAACCAATTGACCGTGGAGGTCTGTGATGGACTATATTCGATATATCGAAAAAACGCATGAATACTATCGCAGCCTGGGCTACGAGAAGACCTATAACTACGCCTACAACGAGGATTTTCCCTTCACCCCGTTAAAAAAGCCGCTCTCGCAATCCCGAGTGTCGCTCGTGACCACCGCTTCTTTCGTGCTGTTGGACGAGGCAGGCAATTCGCTGGAAGAGCCGGGTATGATCGGCACCAATGAATTGGAGGTGTTCACGGTGCCGAGCGTCTGGCCCACTGATCGCATCCAGTCCACCAGTACGGATCATGACCGCTACCAGACGGACATGGAGGACGTTGATGCTTTTTTCCCCACCACACGGATGCAAGAGTTTCTCAAAGAAGGGGCGTTTGGCAGCCTGAGCAAGAACTACTACCGCACCCTGCCCAATTACAGCCATCGCAAGACGACGGAAGTGGACGGGCCGGAAATCCTGCGACAATGCCGGGAGGACAATGTCGATGTGGCCTTGCTGACCCCTGTCTGACCGGTCTGTCACCAGACCGTGAGTCTGGTTGCCCGGGTTCTGGAAGCA
>JASFIX010000185.1:0-7499 GCA_050122435.1 Desulfobacterales bacterium | reverse complement strand
ATGGCGGAACTTGACATCACCTATCAGTGCAATTGTCGCTGCCGGATGTGCCAGCGCTGGAAAGATGAACGTACAAATGAGTTGAGTTTAGAAGAATATCAGCGACTTGCCAGGACGCTACATAAAATGGGCTCTCATCAAATCAGTATCGCCGGCGGAGAACCCCTGCTGCGAGAGGATGTGTTTCCCATCATTAAAAGTTTTAGCGGCCTGGGAATGTCCGTTAATTTATGTACCAACGGTCTTTTGCTGGAAAAACATGAAGATGAAATTTGCGGCAGCGGACTGACCTGCGTCACAGTATCTCTCGACGGCGCTTCGGCCGCAACGCATGACGAAATGAGAGGTATACCGGGCTCCCTTGAGCAGATTGAAAAAGGCATCCAGTGTTTGCTGAGACATTCCCGGTCATCCCGGCCGATTCTGCGCGTCAGGATGACCATATCAAATCAAAATTCGGATGAGATACGGTCCTTTTATCAGAAATGGCATCATGTCGTTGATGATGTGTTGCTGCAACCCGTCCATCACTGCAATGACGCTTTTTATACAGGTATGGAGGAAGCCGAATTATATCTTGATCCCCAGGTAATTGCCGCACAAATAAAAGATACGCCCCTGGCAAAAAACGGCTATATGAACGGCCTGATTGAAAGCCTCAAATCCAGTGGGTCTTTTCCGCATCATCAATGTTATGCCGGGGTCATGATGGCCCGCATCGATCCCTGGGGCAATGTCTACCCGTGTCTCGAGCAGCATTCACGGGTCGGTTCCATACGTGAGAGAGATTTTCGGACTATCTGGAATTCTGAAGTTTTAAGCCAGGAGCGCAAGCGTCTGGCGAACCACCGAAAATGCCGCTGCTGGTATAATAATACGGCTTTAATCGGTCATTACGGCAATTTGCTTGGAAAAACCCGGATCCAGCTGCTGTTGGATCTGCTGCGCCATAATGTCACATGCCATGTTCCGGCAGTTTTATCAGGAAAAAATTTTAAAAATCGTTAGCTTAAAATGTAAATTACAAATCTTGATCTATCATTTTCAACGATTGCATACTGGACAGCGAAATCCAACGTTAGCCGGTTGCCAGTTAAGCCAGTTGAGCCCGTTCAAAATTGCACGTGATCAATTAATTTTTTTACCGGCCAACGGGACAACGGGCAAACGGGCTCAACCTACTTTGGAAGTATCCTTGGCGTAGTCGTATATGCGCTGAATTTTCGGCTCAGAGCGCCCACCGGGAACGTATTCTGACGCCAACCATATTTTTACGAGGCTTTTGGCCAGTTCCGAGCCCGTCACCTGAGACCCCAGGGTCATGACATTGGCATTGTTGCTTTTAATGGATCGCTCGGTGGAGTATGCATCGGCACACAATGCGGCATAAACGCCGGGAACCTTATTGGCCGCGATGCACATACCGATCCCGGTTCCGCAAATCAAAATACCGCGATCATGGACCCCGGCTGCTACCTGTTCCGCCACCTTGATGGCCACATTGGCATAAATGGGATCGTCGCTTCCATAATCCTCGTACTCATAACCCAGATCGGTTAACTGCTGCATAACCACTGCTTTGAGCTCGTCGGCATTCGGATCGCATCCGATAGCAATCTTTTTCATTGTAAAATTTCCTCCTATGGATATATCTTCTGTTCAAAATGAGAGGGATCCAGGGTCAACATGATTTAGCCCCTCGCCGTTTGACATCTTTAGTGATGTACCACAACTCCAAAATGTTGTAAAATCTTCCCAGCGAATAAAAAGACCATTTGGACTTTTTATCGAATCTCTCGAGCCAAACCGGCTGACCTTGTTGCCTAACCGACTATTTTTGAGATAGTTTATCATAATTTTATTTCACACCGTAAACAAAAGGAGAGGACACATGGAGGAGCATCGAATTGTTTGGAATGAAAAAGTGGCCATGCAAATTATTAAAAGATTGGAAAAACGCCGGATGGAAGGCAGCTACGCACCCACTGCCGCCCAGGCCAAAGAAGAAGTCCTGGCGATGATTCCCCAGGGGGCGACGGTCTTTCGCTGCGGTTCCATGACAGCCACTGGAATGGGACTGTGGGAGGACATCGCGAATTTGCCGGAAATCAAGCTGATCGACCCCTATCAACCGGAGCTAAAACCGGAAGAAGGCCTGGAACTCCGACGTCAGGGATTGACCGCCGATGTCATGGTTGCCAGCTCCAATGCCATCACGCTGGACGGAAAATTGGTCAATTTGGATGGTATGGGCAACCGCGTGGCGGCCATAACATTCGGCCCTAAAAAGGTTATTTTGCTGGTGGGCATGAACAAAGTCGCTTCAGACCTGGAATCCGCTATGGCCAGAGTGAAACACCGCGCTGCCCCGATTAATAACATCCGCTATGGTTTAAAAAATCCCTGTGTTGAAACCGGGTTGTGCAGTGATTGCAAAACGCCCCAGCGGATTTGCAATATGTGGGGCATCATCGAAGGCCACATGATCCAAAACCGCATTCATGTTAAGTTGATTGGCGAGGATTTGGGGTATTAATAAAGGTTTCAGGTGTCGGGTGTCAGGTGTCAACACACAGAGGACAGAGAACAGAAAACAAAGGTAGATAGATCGCTTCATCTTGCGGTTTTTCATCTGTCTTCTGTCGTCTGACCTCTGTCCTCGGGAATTCGAAGCCTATCTAAGCCAAGAACTTCTCGACCGTATCGGCAATCTGTTCGCCTTGGAGACCGTACATGGCGAGCAGTTCTTCATAGGGACCCGTGTCGCAGAACAGATCGTCGATGCCGATCATTTTCATGGGCACCGGGTGTTCGGTGGCAAGAAACTCGGCAATACAGCTGCCCATCCCCCCGGCCAGATAGCCTTCTTCGACCGTTACGATTTTGCCCGTCTCCGCGGCGGCTTTTAAAACGAGCTCGCGGTCGAGGGGCTTGATTGTATGCATGTTTATTAGCCGGGGCTGAATGCCCTTTTTCTTGAGGATGCGGGCTGCGTCAGCGGCTTTGCAAAGCACCGTGCCGGTTCCGATGATAGTGACGTCATTGCCCTCCTCCATGACAACACCCTTGCCGATTTGAAAGGGATAGTTTTCGTCCATGAGAACGGGCATCTTGGGGCTGCCCAGCTTGATATAAACCGGCCCGACATGCGCTACGGACGCATGCACCGCCTTGACGATATCAACCGGGTCTCCCGGGTTGAGAACCGTCACCCCCGGAATGGTTCTGATAATGGCGATATCATCCAGCGATTGATGGGTCGCCCCCAGATCTGAATAGGTTATCCCGGCGCAGCGCCCCACAACCTTGACATTCTGGCGCATATAGCCCAGATCGTTTCTAAACATTTCAAACGGCCGCGCCGTTACAAAAGGAGCGATGGCGACCACGAAAGGAATCTTGCCCGTTGTGGCCAGGCCGGCAGAAAAACCCATGACCCCCTGCTCCATAATGCCGAACTCGAGGTGGCGCTCCGGAAAGCGCTCATAAAAAGGGGTCAGGCCCGATCCGCTGGAGCTATCGGCTGAGATGGCCACAATCTTTTTATTTTTTTCCGCCGCTTCTACCAGCGCCTCGCCCAATGTTTTGCGCGGGTCTCTTAAATCCTCCATCAGTTTATCCCCTCTTCGATCTCGTCAAACTCCCGTTGTGCGTTTACCAGGTCCTCATCGCTGGCCTTCCAGTAGTGGTATTCGACTTTGTTTTCTAAGAAAGACAGCCCTTTGGATTTTACCGTATCGGCGATGATGACCGACGGTTTGCCCTTCTCAAAAGGGAGATCCGTGGCATTCTCGAAAATTTGCTTCATATCATGCCCATCAATTTCACGCACACGCCAACCGAATGCCTGCCATCTTTTATCCAGCGGTTCATAGTTCATGACATCGACCGTCGGGCCGCTGATCTGCAGATGGTTGCGGTCAACAAAAACGAGCAGGTTGTCGAGTTTGTGGTGACTTGCGGCAGCCGCCGCCTCCCAGTTCGATCCTTCGGCCAGCTCGCCGTCCCCCATGACCACATATACCTTGGGATCAAGGCCGTCCATTTTAAGCCCCATGGCCATGCCGCCGGCAATTGAAAGCCCGTGTCCCAGAGCGCCGGTATTGGTTTCAACGCCGGGCACCTTATACATATCCGGGTGTCCCCCCAATTTGGAACCCAGTGCGCCGTATGTATCAAGGATCTCGTGGCTAAAAAATCCCTTTTCGGCAAGGATTGCATAGAGCGCCAGGCACTTGTGGCCGGCGGAAAGCACGAAACGATCTCGCTGCGGCCAGTCTGGATTTTGCGGGTCAACCCGCATGATTTTAAAATAAAGGGCCGTTATGATGTCGATGGCTGATAAGGCCCCACCAATATGCCCCATGCGGCTGGCTTTCATCAGCCGCAGAACGTTTTTACGGTTTTGGATCGCAATTTTTTCAAGTTCTATTTGGTCTTGATGATTGAGTTTTTGCATACGAACACTCCACTCGGTATCATGTTTATGTGCAATCGGATCTTTTCTCCGGGCCCTTAATCCACTGTCTGTCTGGGTTATTTCACATGGCTTTCAAAAATGCAAGATCGCTGATGAATCATCTCTTTTCAGCCGCCGACAAATCGTCCGGCAAGCTCACCACATAGGTAAAATGACTTGACAACAGCATACACCTGTGTAGATGAATTGTGTTGTAAACTTCATCGCCGATTTGAAAAAATCGGGAAAAAAACCGCCAGCGGCAGCTCCCCAAATGGAAGGTTGTGAGCCCGAATAATAATTGTGAATGCGTTTATCAAATCGCAAGGGAGGCATCAAATTGAAATTCAATTCGCTCGACGCAACCCATATCGACGACCTTAAAACCATTGTACCCGATGATCGCTTTTCCACCGGAGAATCCGTTCTCGACCTGCACGCCAAAGATCAGTCCCAGCATCCCGCCGTTCGTCCCGAAGCGGTGATATGGCCCCAGACAGCGGAAGAAGTGTCAGCGGTAGTTAAATATGCAAATGACAATCGGATTCCGATTGTCGGCTGGGGTTCAGGATCTTCCCTAGAAGGCAATCCGATCCCCGTAGAAGGCGGCATTGTAATGGATTTTGCACAAATGAACCGGATCCTTGATATTCGCCCGGAAGCGTTTCAGGCCGATGTGGAGCCGGGGGTGATCTACCAGGATCTGAATGAAAAGCTCCGTCACACGGGATTATTCTTCCCGCCGGACCCGGGCGCCCGCGCCACACTTGGCGGAATGATCGCCAATAACGCCAGCGGGACCCGCACGGTGTATTACGGTTCCACCAAAGATTACGTTCTGCGCCTGTTGGTGGTTTTGGCCAACGGTGAGATCATCGAGATTGGCAATCAGGCCAGCAAAACATCATCGGGGTATGATCTCATCCGTCTTTTTGTCGGTTCCGAAGGAACCCTGGGTATTGTCGTCGGTGCCACGGTGCGCCTGGTCGGCCTGCCGGTTGAATTTTCGGCAGCGGTTGCCACCTTCCCCTCAATAGAGGCCGCCAGCAAAGTCGTATTTGAGATCATGCGTTCCGGCCTCAATCCGGCGGCGCTGGAGCTGCTGGGCCCCGAGTGCATTGAGTTGATGAACGCGGAGGAAAATTTAAAATTGAAGGTTTCGCCAACCCTTATCATGGAATTTCATGGGACCACCACCAGCCAGTTGGCCGAGGTTCTGGACATGGCCGAAGAAATCTGCAAAAGTGAGGGTTGCCGGATGTTTGAACCGGGTGTGGGCCGATCCGAACGCGATCGCATCTTCAAAGCCCGGCATGCCCTGGGTGAAATCATTATCCGCAATCACCCGGATTGCGGTATTCTGGTGATGGATGTCGCCGTTCCCATTACGGCCTATGGGGAGTTGGTTGCCGCCATCCGTGAGGAGCTGGAACCAACGGATTTAACCAGTTACTTCATCAGCCATGCCGGAAACGGCAACGTGCATCTGAACATTGCCGGCCTGAAGAATAACCGTGAGCAATGGGATCTGATCCACCAAATCTCAGAGCGTCTGGTGCATAAAACCCTGGATCTGGGCGGAACTGCCACCGGCGAACACGGCGTCGGCTTGGGAAAGCGTAAATACATGTCGGCCGAACATGGGAACAGCCTGGAGTGGATGAAACGCGTGAAGACACTATTTGATCCCAACGGCATCCTGAATCCGGGGAAGATATTTCCCTAATCCCATTACCTTTATAGCACAAAAGAGGAATCTTAACGTATGGAAAAGCTAACCAGAAGAGTTATGGAACTGGCGCGCTGTTACGGGGCTGGTGCGGTGGGCATCGTTACCAATGAAATGCTTGCAGGAGGGCCGCCTTCAACGGACCTGACCTACGTTCTGCCGGATGCGAAATCGGCGGTCAGTTTCGCGCTGCCCCTCGATCAGGACTTAATAGCGCCATGGTTCAACAAACAGGACCACGCCGCTCATTTTCAAAACAACATCCGTACCAATGTCATCGCCAGCGGGATATCGATGGCAATCGCCAATTATCTCAAACATAAAGGCCACCCGGCGGTACCGTTAGAGGCAAATACCGACTACCGGACCGATACCAAAAACGGCATATATGACGAGATCCCTCCCATATCTCACCGGTACCTGGCGGTTCGCTGCGGCGTCGGCTTTTTCGGGCTTTCCGGAAATGTGCTCACAAAGGCAAACGGCGCTGCCGTCATCCTGGGTTCCGTCGTAACCGCAGCCGAATTAATTCCGACCGATCCGATTCCTACGGAGGAGAACTATTGTGATGATTGCCGATTGTGCGAGGCCGTGTGTGCATCCGGTTTCATTAACGCAAAAGAGAGGGTAACGATCTCATTGGGTGGAATTGATCTCTCCTACAACAAAAAGCGCAACCACAGCCGCTGCGATTACGTCTGCGGCGGGTTTGCCGGGTTACACAAATCCGGCAAGTGGTCCACCTGGTCTCCGGCCAGATTTCCCATACCGGACAAAGATGAAGATTTTTTTCCCGCCCTGGTCAAGGCCGTCGGCCCCTATCTGAAGCGCCCGAAGTCTGATTGCGCCGTTTTTAACACGCTGATGCCCGGCGACAAGGTTGAGCTCACCTGTGGTAACTGCCAGCTCATTTGCCACCCGGATAAGGATATAAGGAAAGAGCGCTACAGGCTGCTGACCGAAAGCGGGGTCATCGTCCAGAACCCGGACGGCAGCCTGGAAGCGGTTACCCCGGAGGAGGCGATCAAAAGACTCCAGAAGATGAAGCCGGAGGATCGAGCGCTTTACGAAGAGATTTGAATTCGCTGAATTATGCTGTAATCCTTATTTTGATTCATTTGCCGATCTGGCCGCTGTGTGCCAGAGTGCCGATAAAATTGATGATCAACTGTGCTGCGGTTGAGGCAGTTAAGTTGTTCACGTCCAGCTCCGGCCTGACCTCGAACAAATTAATACCCGCAACTGATCCTTTTTGAGCAATTCCCCGCACCAAGTCCGAAGTTTCATCAAAGGTAAGCCCGCCGGGGCTGG
>JASFIX010000184.1:0-7553 GCA_050122435.1 Desulfobacterales bacterium | reverse complement strand
AACAGGATTGCCATGCCGCCACTGACCACGAACTACGGCACCCCGGAAGGCATCGTCACAGAGGACATTATACAGTTCTACACTGACCGGTCGAATGATGTAGGTCTCGTCATCGTGGAGGCAAGCGCCGTGAGGGATGACGGTCGTATACTGCGGGGCAGCCTCGGACTCTGGGAGGATGGGCAGGTACCTGGTATGGCACGTCTTGCCGCTGCCATCAAGAAATTGGGTGCTGCTGCAGTCGTTCAGATCAGCCACGCCGGCGCCCGCTGTTATCCAGCCGGAGGAGAAATGCAGGGCGCTTCACCCTCAGGATTTGTGTTCAGGCCTGATGTGGAGCCGATCTCCCTTAGCCCGGAGCAAATCGATCAGATGGTCGCCGATTTTGCGGCTGCTGCGGGTCGTGCGGCCGAGGCCGGATTTGACGGAGTGGAGATACACGGGGCTCATTTTTATTTAATCAGCCAATTCCTTTCGCCTTTAACCAATCAGCGCAATGACCGCTATGGCGGTGACGCCCGCGCTCGGGCCACACTCGCGCTCGAGGTGGTCAGATCCGTGCGTGAGAGACTCGGGAAAAGCTACCCCATCCTCTTTCGGTTAAATGCGGTGGAAAAAGTGGAGGGCGGACAGACGTTGGAGGATGCCCTTGTGGTGAGTAAACTTCTGGCCGACGAGGGGGTGGATGTGCTGGATGTATCTCTCATTGCGAACAGCTCCTGGAAAGAAATTGATGACCGGCAGATCCTTGTGGCCACTTCCGCTTTTAAAAAGGAACAGCCGCCTGGAGCGAATGTCCCGCCGACCGCGGCGGTCAAGGAGGCTACGGGCCTTCCCGTTATCGCGGTAGGCAAGCTTGGCGAAGGAGATGTGGCCGGTGAATCGGTGCGCGATTTGCCGATCGATATCGTCGCCATTGGGCGGCAGATGATTGCCGATCCCGATGCGGCCGGGAAGATCCTGGCAGGAAAGCACGAGGAGATAGTCCGATGTGATGAGTGCATGACCTGCTTCGCCACTATCGGGAAAGGGAAACCAATGGGCTGTAAGGTGAACCTGAACCTCCCCGGATCACGTCGCTCGGCCAAATCGGTTTGAAAGCGTAAAGAAATGGGCCACGTCAAGAGTGTAGACCCGACCCCATTATCTCTTGCACCAACTTTAAAACTTTATAACGCCTCTAACTTGCCACACAATTGAATTTAATTTTGGTGGTACCTGAATTTTGTACGCGTCCACCCGAGGCGGATAAATTAAAGGCTTCCAATCTATTATTTCAATTCGCGAAAACGCAAAAAATCAAGCCCGTCCCCCTTTTTTAGTTATTTAACTGTTTGTGTGAGTCTGTGTGGGTCCGTGGCTAATTTAAATTCCCCATTCCCCATTTCTCATTCCGCATTCAAGTATACCCGTCCCCCTTTCCCCCATTTTTTCCTCCTCAGATTTTTGTTCTTTTGTTATTGGTGTAGACCTAACTATTTTTTTTCGTTATTGTAACAACGCGAATATTAAGAAATACGAATATAAAGATCACTCAAGAAGGCGGATGCATTGAATAACAGGGAACCTATTATCGTTGGAGTGGGGCAGATGGCGCACAAGTCCAAAACCCCCGGGGATTTTCTACATCCGCTGCAAGCAATGAAATTGGCTGTTAAGCGGGCAAATGATGACGCAGAGTGCAAAGATCTGATAAATTCCGCTGACGCGTTGCACGTGGTTAATATATTCACCTGGAACTACCGTAAAGCGCCTCAGGCCCTGGCCGATTTGCTAGATATCAAGCCTGCTGTAAAAGAATACACAACAATAGGAGGCGATACACCCCAATGGCTGGTCAACCGGGTAGCGGATAATCTTGCGTCCGGGAAAAATAAAATAACCATTGTTGCCGGTTGTGAAGTTATGCATTCTATTAAACGTGCCATGATGGACGGCAAGCCGCCGGCAGGTTTTCGCGACAGCTTTGAAAATATTGCCCCCATAGGGAACGACTCCGATGGCGTCGTTGTCGGAAAACAACGATTAGGCCACAATGATTTGGAATCGGATCACTTCATGAATATGCCAGCTCGTGTTTATCCTCTAATTGAAAATGCGCTGCGGGCCAAAGAAGGGCTGACAGTAGAACAACAACGTCAAAATCTGGGTCAATTTGGTGAAACATTCAGTGCTGTGGCAGCCAAAAATCCTTATGCCTGGTCGAGAAATAGATTTACAGCTGAACAAGTCATCACCCCATCATCCCAAAACAGAATGGTTTCTTTTCCCTACACCAAATTACTAACTGCCAACCTATATGTCGACCAGGCAGCAGCACTTATTATGACTACACCACAGGTGGCCAGAAAACTCGGGATTCCTGAAAAGAAATGGGTTTACCTTCATGGCGGGCAAGATGCACATGACCTATGGTTTATTAGCGAACGTGAAGATTTAGCAGATTCTCCTGCCATAAAAGCTTGCGTGCAGGATGCTTTTCAGCAGGCCGGACGATCAATGGAAGATATCAGTTTTTTTGATTTCTATAGTTGTTTCCCTTGCATGCCCCGCTTATATCGTCATGTTTTAGGAATTGATCATACTGACCCCAGGCCCATGACCCTCACTGGAGGGTTACCTTACTTTGGAGGGCCCGGAAGTAACTATACCATGCATTCAATCGCCGAAGTCGTTAATCGTTGTCGAAACGGACCGGAAAAATTTGGTTTAATCACCTCCAACGGCTGGTATTGTACAAAACATTCCGCAGGAATTTACAGCTGCCGGAAACCCCCAAAAAGGTGGGATCGTATGTCGTCAGATTTATTTCAACAGCGACTGTCACTTCCTAAAACTTTGGAAACTGATCAATCGCCTTCCGGAAGCTTTGTAGTTGACAGCTATACGGTATGGTTTGACCGCCAGGGGGAGCCGGAAACCGGCATTCTGATTGGCCGGACCCTATCCGGCAAACGCGCTTTAGCGCATACACCGGAAGGTAATAAAGACCTTTTGCTTGCAATGATGCAAAAAGAGTGGATTGGCGCCAAAGGAAAGATTATAGGGCAAAAGGGTAAAATCAATATCGTGGATTTTTAATACTCATTTATTTATATTTCAGGACCTTTCTTCGTTAAAAGCCTTCAGCTTTAGCAATGATTTCTTTCATAAATTTATCAGCTTTCCCTTCGCGAAGCCGGGCCTGTCCTGCGTAGCTTCTTTGACCTCCTTAGCTATAGAGCGATGGAGGTTAGCGAAGCCGGACCTGTCCTGCGTAGCTTCAGCGAAGCAGGATCCGCCTGCCCCGTTAAATACTTGCCCAGTGAAATGTGTAACCTATTTCACCGGGGTTTCGAAGATATGGAGCGAAGCGAATTTAACCGGGGCCTGCCTTGTTAATTAATTCGCAGAATTGGAGCCTGCCCCGTTGAATGTTGCGTAGCAACCCCACCGAAAGTGGGTTTCAACTGGGGCGCAGCGAATTTAACCGGGGTGGCTAATAACAATCCGAAATCCACAATCGAATAACCCCGTCCCCCTTTTTTAGTTATTTGTTTGTGTGAGTCTGTGTGGGTCCGTGGCTAATTAAAATTCCCCATTCCCCATTCCGCATTCAAGTAACCCCTTCTCCCTTTTCCTTTTCCGGTGAATTCAAGTTGGCAAGCCTTCACGCCCAAGCCATTCTTCCAGCCGACGCAACCCTTCTTCGGTCGAGATTTTAGGGGTATACCCCAGATCGCTTTTGGCTGCGCTTATGTCGAACCAGTGTGAGGTGGCAAGAGCATCAGCCAGAAATCGGGTCATCCGGGGTTCTCCGGATATGCGAAATGTCCTGTAGAAAAATTCAAGTACCGCACCAATTAGCCATGCTGTTCTGTGAGATATGGCGCCTTTTACCGGTCCATGTCCGGCTGACTTGAGGAGCGCGTTTACCATATCCCACGCGGCAATGGGCTCTCCCTGGCTGATAAAATATATATTACCTGAAAGTTTGGGATTTTCCTTTAATTTATCTGCAGCAAAAATGTGTGCATCGGCTGCATTGTCAATGTAGGTGGTATCGACTAAATTTTTGCCATCTCCGATCCGTTTTATCTTTTTTGCTCTTGCCAGAAGCCTCGGCAGGAAGTGAGGGTCTTCCGGGCCCCAGATTTCATGGGGTCTCAGTATAATTGTCTTTAGCGTATCACTGGCAGATTTTACCACACGTTGTTCAGCTATCGCTTTGGTCTCAGGGTAATAAGCATTATAATTTTGTGGATAGGGAAATGATTCATCGACGCCTTCAAGATCGTTGCCATTGAAGATCACACTCGGTGTACTTGTATAAATCAGCCGCGATACCTTTTGCTGAATACAGGCGTCAATAACATTTTGGGTTCCCTTCACATTGGTATCATAATAATCTGCATATTTACCCCAGGGCGGCGGTTTGGCCGCGACATGATAAACGATATCCCTGTCTTCGCACGCTCTGGCAACAATTTCAGAATTGGATATATCCCCTTGAATCTGATTTACACCCATCTCTGCAAGCACCGGATAAAAATTTCTCGCCAGGCTGCTGACATTATCACCTTTATCTATTAGGCGCCTCACGATCGCCTTACCCAGAAAGCCGCCACCTCCGGTTACCAGGACCTTTTCGGCCGCTTGCCCGTCAATGGATTCATTATTTATCATTTTAGTTTTCTCTCTGCCCAGACAGATAGTTTTTCTCTAAATATTTTGGAATTATGGCGGGTATCCACAGGGAATGATTTGTGAATCAATACCGTTTCAATTCTCTTTGTGATTTTATTGCTTGAAGCGATATCCAACAGCTCTTCCTCAAGGCGCTTTTTGTTTTTTCCGTCATCCGTCTGGTTAAGCTCGATGCAAATAACCGGCTTCTGCCGTTGTACATCTCCAACACCAACCAGCGCGCTGCGAAATACGCGCGGGTGGTTGTTAAAAATTGCCTCACACGGTATTGTGAACAGGGTTTCTTTTGCTGTGATGACCCGATGACTCTTGCGGCCGTAATACCAGATCCTACCTTTCTTATCCATTCGGCCAAGATCTCCCATGCGGTGCCAGAATTCTTTGCCTTCTTCAATTTTGGATAGCCTATTCATTTGAGGATTTTCGAAATATTGCCGGCTCACCAACGCCCCTTTCACTGCGATTTCACCGACTTCACCCCGGGCAACTTCCAGCGCGTCGGACCATTTTGGGATAGGATCGTCGCTAATTTTTATAATACGAATATCGATATTATTTATGGGTCGCCCTATGCAGATTCCGTGGCCTTTTTCAGTAAGGTACCGGGTTTCTGTAAGGATTTCATTGCTTTTTATCGATATGATCGGAACTGCTTCTGTTGCCCCATAGGGTGTGTGAATTTCAGCATCCCCGGTCAGCAAAAAACTGAATTGCTGGATGCTATCGGCGGACACCGGTGCTCCTGCGGCAAAAACACGCTTTAAGGATGGTAGTTTTATTCCTTTTTGCTTACCATACTGCCCGACACGATATAAAAGCGCCGGTGATGCAAACATGTTGGTGATGCCTTGATTTTCGATGGCTTCAATTATACGAGCGGGGTTCACCCGGGCCGGTCTGGTGGGATCCATGTCGGGAATTACAGCAGTGATTCCTAAGGCCGGATAAAACAGTGCAAAAAGCGGAAAAGTTGAAAGATCAATTTCATCTGAAGACATGTTCAGATGCAATTTTATTTGCTGCAGTTGAGCATCAAAGTTGCCATGGGTGTAAACAGCACCTTTGGCCGGTCCTGTACTGCCGCTCGTAAAAAGAATAGCCGCCATATCATCCCGGCCGGTTTTGGCGATTTCATAGGGCTTCGGGGGCAATTGCTGAATTTGCTTTAACGTGGATCCTCCCCAAAACCAGCGTCGGCCGAAAGTTATCCTGGCTTTAACAGTCTGAAAATAATTTCGATAAAGTATCCTTATCAAATGCGCCTGGGAGATTCCAATGAACGCTCTCGGTCTGGTCTTCTTAAGGCAACCAACCATTCGCTTGAGCCCCATTCGGGGATCCGCCACAACATACACTGCTCCGATTTTCAGAATTGCAAATATTAATGCAAAAAACTCCAGGCTCGGTCTCACCATTAGAATGACTCTGGTGCCACGCGTTATACCCGACTTTTGCAGGCCGTGTGCTATGCGATCGGATTCCTGATCAAGCTGGGAATAGGTAAGGTGAGTATAAACAACACTGCCATTTTTATCCCTGCCTGCCGGATAGACCACCGCCCGCCGGTTTGGCTGTGTTTTTGCCATACGGGCCAAATAGGATGAAACGTTAACGAAGACTTTGTTTTTCTGTCCTGAATCATCCATTTTAGATTTCGATTCCGATCATTTATATTTTACACATATTGCCACGCTCAGGAATTTTTTACAGCGGATGCAGCTTCAAAAAATTATGCATATGCGCAACGATTTTATCCGGCACGTCCTCCAGCACATAGTGGCCAGCCTCAGGATAGCAATGAACCTCTGCTCCTGGAAAGCGACGCTTCCATTCATTGAGATATTCTGTGTCGAATACAAAATCGCGCTTGCCCCAGCATATGAGCATCGGTGTGTTCGAAAATTGACTTAATTTTTCATCTGTTTCTTTTACTAAATGGTAGCTCGGATCTTTTTCGCTCAAAGGAATATCCTGGACAAACTTGAGAATAGCGATCCGATTTTTCCAGCAATTATATGGTGCGATAAGACCTGATTTAACCTCCCTGGACAAACCTTTATGGGACGCCATGAATAAGGCTGTGTAGGCAAACAGGTTAAAACCAAGAACCCAAATTTTAGCAAATGAGTTATAATTTCGAATGATTTTCAGTCGAATTGGGATTCGCTTTCCGTAAGGAGGCAGAAAGGCGGCAGTATCCATAACAACCAATCGCTGAATGCTCTCGGGATACCTTACCGCAAAAGCCATGCCAATCATTCCTCCCCAATCGTGGAGGACCAGCGTAATTTTTTCTTTTATGCCAAGAAAGGCCAATAAGGCTTCAAGGTCATCGACACGGCTTTTGAGCCGATAATCATAGATGTTGCTGTCAGGTTTATCAGAAAGCCCGCAGCCGATGTGGTCTGGCGCAATCGTTCGGTGTTCAGATGAAAACTCTTTTACTAAAGTACGAAAGTAAAAAGACCAGGTGGGATTTCCGTGGAGCATGACGATTGGATCACCAGCACCTTCATCAACAAAATGATACTTCAAACCGTTTCGTTCGAAAAAGCATGAAGTAAAAGGATAAAGATTGCTAAAACTTGAGATCTCGATCCTGTTCACAATCCTTTCACTTTCCAGTACAATTTATCTTTAAATTGAGCGACACGCCGATAGAATACAATGAAATATTAGATCCGGTCAATGGGTTCATTGTTTATCATTTTAATTTTCTCTTCGCCCAGACAACCAGTTTTTCTCTAAATAGTTTGGAATTATTACAAACAGGGACGGTCTTAAAAAAATGCGTTTCCACCGAATAAGAGAAAAGAAATGCATATTTTCATGACCGTCCCTATTAACAACTTTAATCGGCTAACCAA